>URTP01000046.1 GCA_900550835.1 uncultured Collinsella sp.
GGGGTCGCGGAAGCAGCGTGTGTCGGGTGCTGCGGCAAGCACATCGGCAATCAGGTGGTTGAGCGGCGCGGCGTCGCTTTCGATGGTGCTCGAAAACGCCAGACCCTCGCGCTGACTCATGATGGCGATACCGTGGTCGCCGAGTGTACCCGACACCAGGATGACATCGCCAGGCTGGCAGTTGGCGCCGCTGAGCGCCACGCCCTCGGGCACCTCGCCCACGCCGGCGGTATTGATGTAGACGCCGTCGGCCCCGCCGCGCTCGACCACCTTGGTGTCGCCCGTGATTATGGACACGCCTGTCTCGCGTGCCGTTTCGGCCATCGTCTGCACAATCTGGTGGAGCTTGTCCATGGGGTAGCCCTCTTCGAGGATAAAACCGCACGATAGGTAGCGCACGTTGGCGCCCGAGGTCGCGACGTCGTTGACGGTTCCGCACACGGCGAGGCGGCCGATATTGCCGCCGGGGAAGAACTGCGGCGAGACTACAAAGCTGTCGGTCGACATGGCGATGCGCCCGCTCGCGGGCAGCGCAGCGACGCCGGCATCGTTGCCCTCGAGCAGTTCGGGCGACCCAAAGGCATCCAAAAAGACCTCATCGATGATGCGTTTCATCATCTGGCCGCCAGAGCCGTGGCCCAACAGGACAGTGCTATCGGTGGCAGTACGGGACATATCGAAAACTCCAATCGTGGGTGGTGCCAGTGTGCGGGTGCGTCCGGGTTAGTTACGGTAGCGGTAGTATGCCGCGCAGCTGCCCTCGGAGCTCACCATGCACGGTCCGACGGGGTGTTCGGGCGTACATGCGTGGCCGAACAGCGGGCAGCTGCTCGGCGTAATGGCCCCGCGCAGCACGTCGCCGCAGCGGCACCCACGCGGCTCGACCGTTGCCTCAACGGGCACGTCAAAGCGAACGCGGGCATCAAAGCGCGAGAACTCGGGGCGGATGGAAAGGCCCGAGTTGGCAATCGGCCCCAGCCCGCGCCACGTGGTGTCGCATGGCTCAAACACCTGCTCGACCAGCTGGCGCGCCACGGGGTTGCCGTCTGCATTGACGCCACGGCGGTAGGCGTTGTCGATTGCGGGCCTGCCCTCGACAACCATCTGGACCAGCATGCAGATGCCCTGCAGGATATCGACCGGCTCAAATCCCGTGACCACGCCCGGGGTACTGAATTCGTCGACCAAAAACCTAAAGGGCGCCAAGCCCGTGATGGTGGCGACGTGGCCCGGCAGGATAAAGCCGTCGATGGCGGTCTCGGGATCGTTGGCGATGGCGCGCAACGCCGGCGGCGTGGTCTTGTGGGCGCAATAGACCGAGAAGTTCAAAAGCCCGCGCGCCTCGGCCTCCAAGATGGCGGCGGCGATGGTGGGCGTCGTAGTCTCAAAGCCCACGC
Source organism: uncultured Collinsella sp. (assembly GCA_900550835.1). GTDB lineage: Bacteria > Actinomycetota > Coriobacteriia > Coriobacteriales > Coriobacteriaceae > Collinsella. The sequence continues at coordinate 1,398 of URTP01000046.1, forward strand.
CCATAAAAATGACCGGGCGATCGGGGTTTTGCTCGGCAATGTCGAGCGCGTCGAGCGGGGAATAGACGATGCGGATGTCGCGCCCTGCCGCCTTTTGCGCAGCGAGCGAGGTGGACGATCCGGGCACGCGCATCATGTCGCCAAAGGTGGTGATGATGGCGCCGTCTATGTTGGCGAGTGCGATCGCGTTGTCGATGTCGCGGTTGGCGCTAACGCAGACGGGGCAGCCCGGTCCGCTCAGCAGCTTGAGCCCGGCCGGCATAATGGAGCGAAAGCCATAGCGGCCGATGCTCACGGTGTGCGTGCCGCAGACTTCCATAAGGTTGATGGTGCGGTCGCCGACGAGTTCATGGATGCGTTCGATGAGCTCGCGGGCCAGCTTGGAATCGCGAAATGCCGAAAAGTCGATACCGGAGCGAGCCGGCTGTCCGGCCGCCACTAGTATGCCTCGGCCGGGTTACTGGCCAGTTGGTCTTCTTCGGCCAGTTCGGTCATGGCGTTAACGAGCTCGAGCGTTTCTTGCGCTTCCTGCTCGTCGACGATCTGGATGCCAAAGCCGGCGTGTACGAGAATATAGTCGCCAACCTGCGCCGTCGGCACGAGTCGCAGCGACACGGGGCGCTCGATGCCCATCATGTCGACGGTGGCCTTGAGGTCGTCGTCGCGTTTGACTACTTTACCGGGAACGGCAAGGCACATATTGTTCCCCTTTTATACGCTTTGCGCTGGATAGGCGCTCAATAATCCATCAGTTGATGGTAGCGCTCGCGGGGTTTGCGGGCAAACGCGTTACGCCTGTGAGACGGCTGGGCACAGCGGCGTGTGAGGGCGAGCTACTGCGATGCAATCTGCGCAAGACGAGCGCTTGCGACCGCCGCCTGACCGTAGGCGATGCAGCCGTCGTTGACGGGCACGGTATGGGGGACGAGGACGGTAAGGCCTGCGCTTTTGAGTTCGCGGGTGAGGAGCTGGAGCAGAAGTCGGTTCATGAACACGCCGCCCGAGAGCGTGACGGTGTCGATGCCCTCGCGCGCGCAGATATCGCTGGCGATGCGTGCCGAGGAGCGCGCGACGGAGACATGGAAGTCGAGCGCGAGCTTATCGGCAGGCGCTCCTGCTTCAATTCCCTCCAACAGTGCCTCAAAGAGTGCTTTCTGGTCCAGAACATAGGGGCCGTCCAACCACGATGGGCCAGCTGCGAAATAGCCGGCATTGTCGTCGGGAAAACGGGCGATTTCGCTGTCGAGCGCGCGCCAGGCGGCGGCTTCGAGCTCGATGGCGGGTTCGCCCTCGTAGGTTGCCTGGCCGCAAATGCCCAAAATCGCGGCTGCGGCATCAAACAGGCGACCCATGCTGCTAGTGCGCGGACTGTTGATGCCGCGCTCGATCATCGTTGCCGTTATGCTGCGCGTCTGCTCGTCAAGGCTGTCCAAGAGCTCCGCGGTGCCCGGGTGCTCGAGCAGGTCGAGCTCGCTGAGCAGGGCAAAGGCGTTGCGGCGGGCATCGTGTACGGATGCGGCGCCACCGGGAAGCGCCCAAGTGCGCAGATGCGCGACGCGCTCAAAATCGGCGAGACGGGAGATAAGAAACTCGCCGCCCCATATGGTGCCATCGGTGCCGGCGCCCGTGCCGTCGAAGGCGATGCCGAGGACACACGCATCGGGCGCAAGCCGGTCTGCGGCAATAGCCTCTGCCATTACACTCGCGATGTGCGCATGATGGTGCTGGACTTCGATAAGCGGCAGATTGTGCTCCCGTGCCTGCTCGCGCGCCCATTGGCTCGACAGATAGCTGGGATGCATATCGCATGCCAGGGCGACAGGCGCCAGGTCAAAGAGGTTTTCCAGACGCGAGCGCGCGGCGCTCCAAGCATCGAAAGTCGCGCCGTTTTCGACATCGCCGATATGCTGCGACACAAAACAGGCCGCATGGCCGTCGGCGTCCTCGCGCGTGAGTGCGATCGTGGCTTTTTGCTGCGGCCCGCAGGCGAGTACGCAGGGCGTGGTGCCGTCGAGCGCCGGCAACGACAGCGGTTGCGGCGCATATCCGCGTGCGCGACGCACGGGCATGACGTCGCCGTCGACCACGCGTACCACGGAGTCGTCATAGCGCGACAGAATTGCGCGGTCGTTACCGAGCAGCGCGTCGGCGATGCCGGCGGCAACGAGATGCTCCCATGCAAGGGCGTCGTCGGTCTCGATGGGCTCTTCGCTCAGGTTTCCGCTGGTCATGACGAGCGCTTGCATGCCGTGCGCTGCAGCCGCGGCGAGCAGCAAATGTTGAAGTGGGGTGTAGGGGAGCATGACGCCGAGCTCGGGCAAGTCGTGCGCGACGGATGGCGCGAGCTCGAGGGCGTTGGGGGAGCTGTGGGCGTCGCTGCCGGCTGCGCGGCGACGCAACAGCACAATGGGACGAACGCTGCCGGCCAGCAGATCGCGCTCAATGCCATCGATATGACACAGGCGCTCGGCGTCGGCAAAGTCGCGCACCATAACGGCAAGCGGCTTATTACTGCGACGCTTGCGACGGCGCAACTCGCACACCGCCTGTTCGTTGGCGGCGTCGCAGGCTAGGTGGAACCCACCGAGACCCTTGATGGCGACGATGACGCCGCCTGCCAGCAGCTCGATGCAGTGTTCGATGATGGCATCGCTGGCCTCGCGCGTAGAGCCGACGGCCGGGGTCGCGTCGACCGCCGTCGGCACAACGCCGCGATCCGCCTCGCGCCACGTAATGTGCGGCCCGCATTCAAAGCAGGCATCGGGCTGCGCGTGAAAGCGCCGATCGAGTGGGTCGGCATACTCTGCGGCGCAGGTGGGGCACATGGGAAAGCGATCCATCGAGGTAGCCGCTCGGTCATAGGGCAGCGAGCGGATGATGGTAAAGCGCGGTCCACAGTTGGTGCAGTTGATAAAGGGTTAGTGAAAGCGTCGGTCGGCGGGGTCGAATAGCTCGCGCAGGCAGTCGTCGCACGTGACGATGTCGGGCTAGATGAGGGTCGTGTGGGCGGTTTGATCCTGCGACGCCACAATGCGAAAGCCCCGCTCGTTAGCGGCGTCCCAGTTGCCGGGTGCTAGGTCCACAACCTCGACATGCTCCATGCGAGACGCCGCAGGCGCATGCTCGGAAAGCGCGTCGACAAATTCGTCGAGTGCTTCGCCAGGAGCGTGCGCCTCGATATGCACGCCATCGCCCGCGTTAAGCACCCAGCCGCAAATGCCGTGCGCCATGGCCTCGCGATACACAAACGGTCGCATGCCGACACCCTGCACAATGCCCGTTACATGGATATGCACATGTCGCATGCGACCCTCCTTCGTTGAAATGTGTGCTGTTACAGCCCCAGGCTCTGCTCGGTGGCGGCGCAGGTGAGCTCGCCGTGTTTAACGCCGCGCAGGCCCAGCAGACGGTCAGCCAGCTCGTAGACACGCTCGCCGCGACCCTTAAGCGCCAGAATCTCCAAGCAGTTGTGGTGATCCAGGTGCACGTGCATGGTCGATACGATCTCGTCGGTGTAGTCGTGCTGCACCTCGTCCAGGCGGCGCGTCAGGTCGCCGGTGTGATGATCGTAAATCATGGTGAGCGACCCGATGACCTGCTCGTCGGGTGTTCGCATCTGCTCCTTGGCAATGGAGGCGCGAATCAGGTCGCGCACTGCCTCGGAGCGGTTGGCCACGTCGCCGCGGCGCGCGATCTGCTCGTCAAAGCGGCGCAGCAGGTCGTCGGGCGCGGTGACCGAAAAACGGACCAGCTCGGAGGCGGAGCCGCTGAGGCGGCAGTCCGCGTCGCCGGTCGGCCCGTGCGGATGCTCGTGCTCGTGCCCGCAGGTGTGCTCGTGCTCGGCCACGCTACACCAGCTTTACGGAGCCAACGGAGTTGTGGTCGGCCTCGATGGCCTCCTCATAGCCCTGGAGTGCGTCGTGCGCCTCGTGGAGCGCCGCCATGGCGGCCTCGAGCTTGGCGCCAATGCGCTCCATATCAAAGTTCTCGGTTGCATGCAGCAGCTGATGGCTCCACTCGTGGGCGAGCTCGATCGTGTCGTCGACCTGCTTGACGCTCATGGCAAGCTGGCTCATGTTCATTCCGACGTCATGCATGGAAAGTCTCCTTTTGTACGGGTCTAATCAGTGGTTCAGATTCTACTACGCCCGCTTTGCGCATCGCCGCATAAGAAAACGGGTGCGAGTCCGTCTGACCCGCACCCGTTCACTGGGGGCTGTTTGTGATTACCATACTATCCGTGGTCGCACGCACCGCACCCGGCAGTCCGGCGAGCGGTGCAAAACCGCTCATGGACGGCGGGCAAGTAACAAGCGTATTACAGATGCTTCTCCAGCAGCGCCTGCAGCCTCGCCTTGGGCAGAGCGCCAACCGAGCGGTCAATCTCCTCGCCGTTCTTAAACACAATCAGCGTGGGGATGCTCATGACGCCATACTTCATGGCCAGGTCCTGATTGTCGTCGACGTTGCATTTGGCGACGGCGAGTTTGCCGGCCAGCTCGTCGGCCACTTCGTCAACAATGGGCGAGAGCGAGCGGCAGGGACCGCACCACGGAGCCCAAAAATCAACCAGCACGGGAAGGCTGCCGTTAACGATGGAATCGAAGTTCTCGGGGGTAATCTGCTTAATGTCAGCCATGGTGACCTCCATAGTGCGACGCGGCTCGGCCGCGTAAAACTCAGTACGACCGTGCTTATACCCAACGGCCCGCAATGCAACCACTCGCGGGCGGCTCTTTTATATAATGGTGGGCACGCAAACGATTGGAGAGCGCATGCCCACGTCACAAAGCCAGAAAAAAGAAGCTATCGCCCAGGCGACCGAGCAGGAGCTCGCATCGCTTGCGCGCCGCGGCGTGCGTATCGCAGGCAACGCGTGCTCGCCGATTGTGCTGGTAAAAGGCGATTTAGACGATGCCGAGCGTGCGGGCGGCGAGCTGGCTGCCGGTCCAGACGGCGCCGCGCTGCGCAAGGCGCTCGGTGCCATCGGCTACGCGCCCGAGGATTTTTGCGTGCTGGCAAGTGTTGCCGGCGCGGGCGACGGAGCGGTTGCGATAGGCGAGGGCCTGCCGTGCGAGCTGTTCCGCGAAGCGCTCGAGGCCTTGGACCCCGAGGCGGTCCTGCTGTTGGACGATCGCGCGGCCGATACCATGCGCGAGACCTATGCCGACATGCTCGTGGCAATCGACGACTTCGATACCGCCATGCTCAAGCCCGGCTTGGTCGCCCATGTGCAGGGTCGTCGCGTGCTCGCGCTCGACGGTTTTGAGGCGGCGCTCACTGACAAAGCCGCCAAGCAGCGCATGTGGGCATACATCAAGCAGCTGACCCCGGCAGCCGCGCCGCTGTAGCGGACCGGAGCCGGTAAGGCGGCCCTGACGGGTCGAGCGCGGCGCCAGCTTGTCGCGCCCTTACATCACTGCACGAAGCTCAAATCGGTCGCCGTTGATGCGAAACTGGCAGTTGCCGTTCATACGTTCGACGGCAAGCTTAATGCTTTTGGTTCCAAAGCCGTGTCCGGTGTGCCCGGCTACGGGCATGCCGTCGACCATGTGCGGCGGGCGCCCAAACGTGTTAGAGACCAAAAGGAGCAGTTGTCCGTCCTCGCAACGCAGGTCCAGATCGACAAATCGCTTGCCCTGGGGAGCGGCGCTTGCGGCGACGATGGCGTTGTCCAGGGCGTTTGAGAGCACGCTAAACAGATCGACGTCGGCTACATGGACGCTCTCGGGCACGGCAGCGCGCAAATCGGCGGTGATACCGTTTCGGTTGATATCGGAGCTAAATGACGAAAGCACGATATTGACCGTGTCGTTGGCGCAGTAGCGGCGCACAGCGGTGCGGTCGTTCGTCTCGCAGAGCTCGTCGATGCGCTCGAGCGCCTCGTCGATGTGGCCCTCCTCGATCAAAGCCGCAAGGCCGCGCAGGAAGTGCCGCATGTCATGGCGGAGAGCCGAAAGCTCGCGTCCAGATTGACGCCAAGCCTCGAGCTCTTTGATGGCTGCGTTGTCGCGGGTCGCAAGCATCCAGCGCTCGCGCTCGGCGGTCTCCTTTGCCTCGTATTCGCGCAGATACACAGCAAGAAACATGAGGTAGAACGCGCAAAGCGCAAACGCCAAAAACTCAACCGTCACCACGGAGCCCGAGTGGAAGAGCGGGTGTAGACGTTGGTGGCGTAGTCAAAGATGTAATAGACGAGCGGCAGGATGAGCAGAATCTCGAGCTCGGTAGGGCTTTTGACCGCCAGACGCGGACCGATGTCGCTGGCCCAATGCAGCAGGATCGCAAAGACGGCGACCGTGGTGATAATGCGTGCCACGTAGTACACGATTTGCGAGTCGGTGGCGGCGAGCGCGGCGATGCCCATCCAGTTGCTGAACTGGCAGCTCAGGTAGGCACTGGTAACGCCCAGCATAACGAGCAGCGGGCTCAGGCGATAGCGCGCGCACAGATAGATGACGAGCGGCAGATGCACGACGAACGGATATGCTTGACGGGCGAAAAGCTCGCCGCCGACGGCGTCGGCGAGGCCGAATGCGCATCCGGTTACGGCACTGACCATCACGAGCTCAAGTGCATGGCGCCGGTTGATCTCGATGCCGCAGAGCGCCGCCGAGGCAAAAACGCCAAAAAGTAGGGTCGTTGCGTGGTGGATTGCCCAAAGCATCATCTCGGTCGTGGGGAGCATTAGCACCTCCCGCCCTCGAACCGTGCCGCAAAGTAGGCATCCTGGAAACCCTGCTTGCAGCTGCATGCCAGCGGAATGCAAGCGCCCGAGCGCATGACGATATCCGTACGGTTGAAGTGGTCGATATTGCGCAGGTTGACCTGGTAGCTGCGGTGACATTTAAAGAAGCTTGCGTTTTTGGCCAGCTGGTCCTCGATGTTGCGGAACGGCTCGAGCGCCTCGATGTCGCGCCCGTCGCGCAGGTGGAATACCACGTGCTTGTTGCGGGCCTCGGCATATTCGATATCGGACAGGCGCAGGGCATGGTAGCCAAAGGACGTTTTGGTTACGAGCTCGTCGGTCACGGCGGGTCGCATGCTCGAAAGCTCGTCGAGCAGTTGCGCCAGGCGTTCGTACGTTACGGGCTTGAGCAGGTAGTCGAAGGCACGGACCTCATAGGACTCCAGCGCGAACTCGGGCGATGAGGTGAGGAACACCAGACGCACAGCGGTATCGGATTGGCGCAACTCCCGCGCGGTGTCCATGCCGTTGACGAGCGGCATGATCATGTCGAGCAGAATGATGTCGGCGCGCGATGCAGCATGGCGGGCCAGCAGGTCCTCGCCGCGCGTGACGAGCGCAACGTCGACTGCCGTGCCCGTCTCGGTCGACCAGCGGTCGATCATCCGGTGCAGTCTATCTAGAAAAGCGACGTCGTCGTCGCAGGCGATAATCTTGAGCATTCGAGCCCCCTTAGTAGTTCGATTTTGCCACATTGGGTGCGCGCCGCCCGCGGAGGCGTGTCCCATTTGCGCCCCAAGGCGTGCAACTCGCGCCAAGCGGTGGGGCGTTAGTTTTGACGGCCGCACAATACTCCATGGATACACATGTCAATCGATGCCGGCGGTTGGACGGGGAATCAGGCCGACCGCCGGCGCCAAGCATCGGCAGTGCACGGTTCGTGGCCACGCCTTGGCTGCAGCCGAGATTCCGTCTGCAGCCCCTTGGGCCAGGGCAAAACTATCCGCTCGAACCGTGCGGCAGGTCCATTTTCGACTATCCTCAGCTTGCCAGTTCGAAAATGGACCTGCCGCATGATTGAATCTTTATTTCAACTTTACACCTAGGTTTACAGCTGTCTTGTCAGCTGTAAACCTAGGTGTCATACTAAAGCCCCAAGATTCGCCAAAAGAGAGGGGCCTTGATGGCACAGAGCGCGAACATGGATGCGTCGGAGCTTGCGCGCGATATCGCGGCCGGCCTAGCATCGGCAACGACGGCAACGGAGCGCGCGGCACTGGTGCCCGCAGAGCTCGTCGAGGCCATTCAGCAACTAAAAACCCAACGTGACGCGGTGATCTTGGCGCACTACTATGTGGCGCCCGAGGTCCAAGCCGTTGCCGATTACGTCGGCGACAGCTTCTACCTGGCAAAGCTCGCCAAGAGCCTGCCGCAGCAGACCATCGTGCTGTGCGGCGTGGAGTTTATGGGCGAGAGCGCCAAGCTGCTCAACCCCACCAAGACCGTGCTGCTGCCCGAGCCGGGCGCGGACTGCCCCATGGCGCACATGGTCAAGCGCGAGACGGTCGATGCGGCGCGCGCCGAGTACGGCGACGACCTTGCCGTGGTCTGCTACGTCAACTCGACGGTCGAGATCAAGAGCTGGAGTGACGTGTGCGTCACCAGCTCCAACGCCGTCAAGATCGTGTCCGAGCTGCCGCAGCAGCACGTCCTGTTCATCCCCGATCAAAACCTGGGCCGCTTCGTAGCCGAGCAGGTGCCGCAAAAGCACGTCATCCTCAACAATGGCTATTGCCCGCGCCATCACATCATCACCGTCGAGCAGATCGTCGATGCGCAGGAGGCGCATCCCGACGCGCTCGTGCTGGCGCACCCCGAATGCAAGGCCGACGTCCTTGCCGAGGCCGACTACATCGGCTCCACCGCCGGCATCATCAAGTACGCCGAGGAGTCGGACGCGAGTGAGTTCATCATCGTGACGGTCCGCGGCGTGCTCTACGAGCTCGAGCGCCGCTGCGAGGGCACCGGCAAAAAGTTCTATTTTCCCGCGGTGCAGCCCACCTGCGTCAACATGGATCTCATCACGCTCGAAAAGCTCGCACGCTGTCTGGAGACGGGCGAGGGCGAGGTGCAGATCGGCGTGTCGGACGAGGCCGCCGACCAGGCCAAGCTCACGCTCGACCGCATGCTCGAGTACGCGGCGCGCTAGAACGATGTGACATGAGGGGCAGTCCCTTATGTCACATTACAAGGGAGAGGATTCCTGTGGAAACCAAACAATACCCCGATATGGAGTGCGACGTTGTCATTGCCGGTTGCGGCGTGGCGGGCCTGTACGCGGCCCTCAATCTGCCGACGAGCACGCGCGTGATCATGCTCTCCAAGGGCGCTGTCGACGAGTGCGACTCGATGCTTGCGCAGGGCGGTATCTGCGTGCTGCCCGAGGGCTCGGATTACGATGCCTTCTTTGAGGACACCATGCACGCCGGCCACTACGAGAACCGCCGCGAGAGCGTCGACATCATGATTCGCTCGAGCCGCTCGGTCATCAACGACTTGCTAGCGATGGGCGTGGACTTTGAGCGCAAGGCCGACGGCAGCCTCGACTTTACCCGCGAGGGCGCGCACAGCCGTCCGCGTATTGCCTTCCATGCCGACATTACGGGCAAGGAGATCACGACCAAGCTGCTCCAGGCCGTTCGCAAGCTGGATAACGTGCAGATTTTGGAGCACGTGGCCATGACCGACATCCTGACGGGCGAGCGTGATGGCGCCACGGTGTGCACCGGCGTCGTTGCCGTTTCCGTGGACGAGGACAACTCGGTTCGTCCCGCCGACGAGCTGGCAAACGCCGCCGAGGGCGTGCATGCCGGCGAGCCGTTTAAGATCCATGCCCGCCACACGCTGTGGGCTACGGGCGGTATCGGCGGCGTATACGACCATTCGACTAACTACCCGCAGCTCACGGGCGATGCCTGCTACATTGCTCAGGAGCATGGCATTAAGATGGAGCACCTGGACTACGTGCAGATTCACCCCACGGGGCTGTTCTCGCCGCAGCCGGGCCGCACCTTCCTGATCAGCGAGAGCTGCCGCGGCGAGGGCGCGATTTTGCTCAACGCCGCCGGCGAGCGCTTTACCGATGAGCTTCAGCCGCGCGATGTGGTCGCCGCGGCCATTCGCGAGCAGATGAAGCAGGACGGTACCGAGCACGAGTGGCTGAGCTTTGCCCCCGTCGAGCGCGACGTGGTGACCGGACACTTTGCCAACATTCGCGCTCGCTGCCTGGAGGACGGCCGCGACATCTTGGACGAGCCCATTCCCGTTGCGCCCACGCAGCACTACTTTATGGGGGGCGTGTGGGTCGACAAGGACGGTCGCACCTCGATGCCCGAGCTCTATGCCGCGGGCGAGACGGCCTGCAACGGCGTTCACGGCAAGAACCGTCTTGCATCAAACAGCCTGCTCGAGGCACTGGTCTGGGGTCGTCGCGCCGCGTGGTACATGCGTACCGGCGAGTCGCTGGCCGTGGAGCGGGCGGGCGATCCTGCGCTCGATGGCCGTCATCGCGCCCTGAGCGCCGATACCCTGGCAATCGATGATTTGGCCCGTGCCGCCGGCACGCAGGCCGTGGAGGAGTAGACCATGAATCCCATTACCATGAAGCTCGTCGTCGATGATCTGATCCTGCAGGCTCTGCGCGAGGACATTACCTTTGAGGACGTGAGCACGGCGAGCGTGTGCCCCACGGCGCGTCCCGCCACGGTGGAGCTTATCGCCAAGGCCGATGGCATTATCGCGGGCCTGGATGTGTTCGCTCGCACCTTTGAGCTGCTGGATTCGCAGAGCTCGGTGCTGTTTGATGTTGCCGATGGTGACGAGGTGCACGCCGGCGACCACGTGGGCCAGGTGCGCGGCGATGCGCGCGTACTGCTTTCGGGCGAGCGCGTGGCGCTCAACTACCTGCAGCGCATGAGCGGCATCGCTACTTACACGCATCGGATGGCAGCTGCGCTCGAGGGCACCAAGACCGTGCTTGTCGACACGCGCAAGACCACGCCGGGCATGCGTGTCTTCGAGAAGGCTGCAGTCGAGATCGGCGGTGGCAGCAACCACCGCTATAACCTGTCGACGGCTGTCATGCTCAAGGACAACCACATCGACGCCGCCGGTGGCGTGGCACGCGCGATTGAGATGGCGCGCGCCCATGCGTCGTTTACCGCGACGGTCGAGATTGAGTGCGAGAACCTGGATATGGTGCGCGAGGCAGTTGAGGCCGGTGCCGATATCATCATGCTCGACAACATGACCCACGACGACATGGCTGCCGCGATTGAGCTTATCGCCGGTCGCGCCAAGACCGAGTGCTCGGGCAATGTGGATGCCAGCAATATCCGCGCCCTGGCTGATCTGGGCGTCGACTACATTAGCTCGGGCGCCCTGACGCACTCCGCGCCGATCCTCGACCTCTCGCTTAAGCACCTGCGTCTGCTGGACGGTAAATAATGAACGCCCGCGAGCGTCGCCGTGCCATCATGGGCGTGCTCGAAGGAGCCAAGGAGCCCGTTTCGGGCAGCGCACTTGCCCGCGAGGTTGGCGTGAGCCGTCAGGTCGTGGTTCAGGATATTGCCCTGTTGCGTGCCGATGGGCACGATATCGTGGCGACCAACCGCGGCTACGTGCTGCAGGAAGCTGCGAGTAGCCCCGCCGTGCCCACGCGTCTTGTTAAGGTGCGCCACAGCGTGGAGCAGGCGGGCGACGAGCTTACGAGTATCGTCGACGCGGGTGGCGCCGTGCTCAACGTGATCGTCAACCATCGTGTGTACGGCAAGATCACGGCCGACCTGGACATCCGCAACCGCCGCGATGTCGAGCGCTACCTAGAGGGCATCGC
>URTP01000047.1 GCA_900550835.1 uncultured Collinsella sp.
TTGCTCGAGCCGCTGCTGATCAGCTGGGGCCTGGAGGAGTTCTCGATGAGCGCTCCGTCCATCCTGCGCGCCCGCAAGACCATCAGCCAGTGGACCAAGGCCGAGTGCGACGAGCTCGCCGAGAAGGCGCTCGCCTGCAACACCGCTGCCGAGGTCAAGGCACTGCTCGAGTCCGCAGCTCGCTAATTTGGTATCAGAGGTAACCGCGTGGTTGGAATGGGCCGGCCACGCGGCCCTCACATATACAGGGGGTACTGTAAATGTTCTACACGCTAACCGCTAACCCGGCTGTCGACATGACGGTTTCGAGCTCTCCGCTCGAGCCCGACGAGAACGTCCGCACCGGCTCGGCCAGCTACACGGCTAACGGCAAGGGCCTCGACGTGTCCTTCGCCTTTAAGAAGATGGGCGTCGACACCGTCGCGCTCGGTTTCTTCGCCGGCTTCACGGGCAAGTTCATCGTCGAGGAGGTCATGAACCTGGGTTGCCTCTGCCGCCCGGTCTGGACCGACGGTATCACGCGCATCAACACCTACGTCAACGATGGCCAGCACGAGTACGGCATCCTGAACCCCGGTGCTCCGATCACGCCGCAGCACCAGGAGGAGCTCTACAACATCCTGGACACCGCGGGCGACCTTGAGTGCCTGATCGTCTCCGGCTCCGTGCCTCCCAAAGCTACGCCCGACTTCCTGGCTCAGGTCATGGAGCACGCTCAGGCCCGTGGCGCCGACGTCGTCTTGGACCTGTCCTCCGACAAGCTCAAGGAGCTCGCTCACAAGAAGCCGCTGCTCATTAAGCCGAACCATCACGAGATGAAGGCTATCTTCGGCGTGCCGGTCGACACCGACGACGAGGTCCGCGTTGCCATGAAGCTGGCTCACGAGGCCGGCGTCCAGAACGTGCTGCTCACCCGTGGTAGCCGCGGTGACGCTTACTTCTCCAACGGCGAGGACATCTGGTATGCCAAGCGTGAGTTCAACATCAAGCTTGTCTCTTCCGTCTGCGCCGGCGACTGCACCCTCGCTGCGTTCCTGCACAAGTGGTACAGGGATCGCGACAACGTCGAGGAGGCCATGAAGCTCGCTATGGCCACCGGCGCCAACGTTGCTGAGTCCGTCGGCATCGGCGACTTTGGTCACGTCGACGAGTACAGCAAGCGCGTTGCTGTCCGCAAGCTCGATCGCAAGTAAGCGAAACGCGACATATTCGTGCGCATGCGGCGCTCCGGTTTCGGCCGGGGCGCCTTTTTTGTTCCGCCATGGTGGAGAGGTGTCCTGCCGTACTTCATCGCTTCCACACCGTTCACCGAGTTGTTGTAGCCTTTTGCCGAAGCGTGGAATATACTTTCATTAACACGTTACTTCGTGAAAGGAACATTCATGATTTACACGCTTACTGCAAATCCCGCTATTGACTACAACATCTCCTGCGATGGTCTGACCGCCAACACCGTTACCCGCACCCGTAACGCTGTCTACACCCCCAACGGCAAGGGTCTCAACGTTTCGTTTACGCTCGACCACTACGGCGTCGACACCACGATCCTGGGCTTCTTCGCCGGCTTCTCGGGTGAGTATATCGTTAAGGGCGCCGAGGCCCTGGGCGTGCCCGTCAAGCCCGTGTGGACTGACGGCATCACGCGTGTCAACGTGTTCCTCAACGCCGGTCCCGACACCGAGTACAACATGGTCAATGCCGGTGCCGCCATCAACGCTGCCAACGAGCAGGAGATGTTTGAGCTTATCGATTCGCTCGATGACATGACCTGCCTGGTTATCAGCGGCTCGCTGCCCCCCAACACCTCCGATGGCTTCCTGGCAGAGGTCCTGCGTCGCGTGAAGGCGAAGGGCGCCGAGTTCGTGCTCGATATCTCGAGCCATCAGTTGGCCGACCTCATTGCTATGGAGCCGCTCCTCATTAAGCCTAACGACGACGAGCTGCTCGACATCTTTGGCATTAAGGTGAGCGGTGGCGACGACGAGTCCGTCAAGGGCGCCATGGCCGAGCTGCACGCCAAGGGCGCTAAGAATGTACTGCTGACGCTCGGCGGCGACGGCGCGTACTTCTCCAACGGCGAGCACATCTGGTTTGCCAACCGCACCTTCGACGTCAAGCTGCTGTCGACCGTCTGCGCGGGCGACTCCTCGCTGGCCGCCTTCCTTTCCGTGTGGCACGACGCCCCCGAGCGCGTCGAGGATGCCCTGCGCCTCTCGATGGCCACCGGCGCCAACGTGGTCGAGTGCCCGGGTCTGGGCGATTTTGCCAAGGTCGATGAGTATCAGAAGGGTATTGCAATCCGTCAGGTTTGCTAGTTCCGGCACCTTGCCTGAATAGTTTAATTATTTCGCATCCGTCTTAGACCAGGACGGATGCGTTTTTGTTTATCGGACTTGCGTGTGCAGTGGAGGCTGTTTCTTGCTAGACTTCTTGCAGACGCAATCGATAGCCAATTTGATAGTCGCAGGAGGCCATAGGCATGTGCAATGTTTCGCTCAACGGTACGCAGCCGACCGATGCCTCTATCCGTGTCCTGCGTGCGCTTGAGGCAGCAGGTCTTGAGGCTTGGTACGTGGGCGGTTGGGTACGTGATGCCCTGATGGGACGCCCCAGCCACGATGTTGACATGTGCTGCAGCGGCCTGTGGCAGGAGTCCAAAGAGGCGCTCGAAGCGGCTGATATTGCCGTGGTTGAGTCGGGCATAAAATTTGGCGGCATCACGGCTATTTGCGATGATGAGCGCATTGAGGTCACCACCTACCGCCTAGACGGCTTTTACACCGACGGCCGCCATCCCCAGAGTGTGGAGCGTGCGGCGTCGCTTGAGGACGATCTGGCGCGTCGTGACTATACCGTTAACGCTATGGCCTGGCATCCCGAGCGTGGTCTTGTCGACCGCTACGATGGTCAGGGCGACCTAGACCGCAAGCTCATCCGCGCCGTTGGAGATCCCAAGCGTCGTTTTAACGAGGACGCGCTTCGCATGCTGCGCGCGGTGCGTTTTGCCTGCCGTCTGGATTTTATGATCGAGCCTAAGACTAAACAGGCGCTTGCCGAGTGCGCGCCGCTGCTCGATGCTGTGGCGCGCGAGCGCGTGGGCATTGAGCTCGAGGGTATCCTTTCGACCGGCCACGGGGGAGACGCCATGCTGCGCTACCCCGAGCTCATCTGCGCCGCCGTGCCCGAGTTGGCAGCGGGTCGCGGGTTTGATCAGCGCAGCGTCTATCATGCGTTTAACGTTTACGAGCATATCGCCCGTGTGCTGACGGTGGCGGGGGAGTTGGCGCTGTGCGACGGCTTTACACCCTCAATGAGCCTAATGTGGGCGGCGTTTTTGCACGACGTTTCCAAGCCCGATTGCTTTACGGTCGACCATGCGGGCAGCGGCCACTTTTACGGTCACCCCGAGCTCGGGGCCAAGAAGGCGCGCGCCATCATGGATCGCTTGGCGCTTTCGCACGACTTGGTCCGCGACGTGTGCCTGCTCATTAAGTACCACGACAAGCCGCTGCGCCCCGAGCGCTCCTGCCTGCTCAATATGATGCGCTTGCTTTCGGGCGAGGGCGTTGATACGCCGCGCCTGATGGACGAGCTTATGGACCTTAAGCGTGCCGACACGCTGGGCAAGGCGCCGTCGTGCTTCTATTACGTCGAGACGATCGAAGAGATGCGCTCACTCGCCCATGATTTGTTGGAGGCGGGGGAGCCCTATTCGCTCAAGATGCTTGCTATCAACGGCGGCGACTTGATTCGTGCCGGTGTGAAGCCGGGGCCCGAGCTAGGCCAGCTACTCAACGCCGCCCTCGAAGCCGTTATCGAGGACAACATCCCCAACGATCGCGAAACCCTTTTGGTTCATCTCAACTTGAATTAGCTAATTAGTTGACCTGCGCGTTCCATAACCTGTCGACAATTTTTCGGCAATTTGGAATTTCTTCTTGCGCTGATGTTTTTTGTCCCGTAATATATTTCCTCGCAGCACGGCAGTGCAGATGTCATGTGGCCCGTTCGTCTAGCGGTTTAGGACGCCGCCCTCTCAAGGCGGAGATCACCAGTTCGAATCTGGTACGGGCTACCACGCATCTGATACCCGGTCTTTCCACGGAAGGCCGGGTTTTTTATTATCAAACAACTGTCTGTCATTCCCGTTTGAACAAGAGCTTTGCGTTCTGCTTATGGCCCTTACGGGTACAATAACCAAGATATTTTGACTGTTAGAAGGAGTCTCATGACGGAGTCCTCTCAGCATGCGTCCAAGCCCCAGGTCGAGGTTGAGGCCTCGGGCGGCGATGACAATAAGAGCGCACGCCGCGGCGCAATCTTTATCGGCGTTGTGCTGGTGGGTTATATCGTCTATCTGGTGGTAACCGGGCAGATGGGGCAGTTCTGGGCTGCTATGTCGAGCGTCCAGGCGCCCTGGCTCCTCGCTGCATGCTTCTGCATGTTTCTATACCTCTTTTTTGGTATCGTGGCGTACGCGATTGCCGTTTGGCTCGACCCCAATTCGCCCGTCGGTATCCGCGACCTCATTTCGGTCGAGGCGAGTGGCATCTTCTTTGGTAATCTGACACCCATGATGATGGGCTCTACGCCTGCCCAGATCTACCGCCTGACCAAAGCGGGCCAAAATGTCGGCGAGGCCGGCGCCACGCAGTTCACGCGTTTTATCGTGTATCAGTTTGGCCTTGTTGCCTGGGGCGCTATCCTATTGCTTGCTCGCATGCCGTTTTTTGCCGAGCGCTATGGCGACATGACGCTGCTGTGCGTCTTTAGTTTTGGCGGCCACTGCTGCATCTTGCTTGGTATCTTCGCCGTCGCGCTCATGCCTAAGACCGTCACGCGCGTCGCCCATTGCATCATCAATTGGCTCGAGCGCATAGGTGTCTCGGCCACTAAGATCGAGGGATGGCGCACGTTTGTCGACGGCGAGATCTACTCCTTCTCCGAGAAGTTCAAGCTTTCGGCCGGACATTTTTCTTCCATGCTGCTCACCGTGTTTATCACCATGCTGCAGCTCGCGTTTTTCTATCTGGTTCCATATTTCCTGATGCTTGCTTTTGGCCACCACGAGGTCGACTTTTTTTCGGTCATGGCCGCGAGCGCCTTTGTCCAGCTGCTGAGCTCTGCGGTTCCCTTGCCCGGTGGAACTGGTGGCGCTGAGGGCGGCTTTGCATTGTTCTTGGGTCATTTCTTTGGGTCGGCTTCGACCGCCGGCTATCTGCTGTGGCGCCTCATTACATTTATTGCGCCGACCATTTTGGCTGCGCCCCTGCTGGGCCTTAAGAGCGCCCACAACGAGAGCATCCATGCGCGCTGGGATCGCGTGATGCGCAAGCTCGGCCGCGAGCCTCAGACGCCCTCTGCGCCCACTAAGCCGCACCCCACGAATGCTGTTACCGTTGATCCCAGGAAGCACGCTCAGAAGGCTTCTGGGACCGCTAAGCCGGCTCATAAAGCCTATGTGCGCCAGACGGGCGACGGTATCCGCGTATCTCCGTCGGCGCTCAATAAGAAGAAGCACCCTAAGTCGCGGTAGGGCAGTCGTGCGTTCTTCATGATGCGGGGCATATTTGAGCTGTATGGGGGATAATCCTCTTACGTAGATTATCTCTCATCTGTTGATGAATGCTCGCATATCGAAGGGACACACCCATGGCCACCAGTAAACCGCGTATTGATCGCCGTATCGTTCGCAGCCGCAATGCCATCCTTTCCGCTTTTGAGCGCTTGCTCATGGAAAAGCCGCTGGCAGACATTACGGTGAGTGCCATCGCGCGCGAGGCCAATGTCGACCGTAAAACCTTCTACGTGCACTTTGGTACGGTTGATGGCTTGCTCGATGCCATTGCCGTCGATGTGGTGGAGATGATTGTCGACTCGGTCGAGAAAACGCTTGCTTCCATGGACGGTGACACCAACGAGCGCGCCCTGGGCGCGGCGGCGACCTTCTTTAAAACCGTTAACGAGGCGCTGTGCAACAACCTGGTGCTCAATCGTCAGCTGATCGAGAACATTCCGCTCGATGATTTTATGGCTCGTCTTCGTGCGCCGCTCGAGCACGAGATTGCCGAGCGCGATCTGCTGCCCCACGGTCTCAAGGACGAGATGTTCGACTACTATCTGGCGTTTTTGCTGTCGGGTATTATCGGAATCTATCGCACGTGGGCCCTGTCTGATGGCTCGGTTCCTATCGAGCGTGTCTCGGAGGTTGCTAATAATCTGACGTTGAGCGGTCTTTCGAGTTTGGAATCTCGCTTGGATTAGGTCTAGTTGGGCTCGTCGGCGTGGAAATTCCTGTTCACGAGGTTCTCCGGCGCCTTGTAGACCTCGCCGGCGTAGGAGCTGTAGCCTGAGGATCCTTAAAAGAAAGTCCAGTTTATCCTTTCCACCCCAATTGGGAATCCTCCGATGCGCCTTCGCACGCTCGCATGACCTCGATACCGTGCGAGCGTGCGAACTCGACGAGCTCTGCGTTACGGGCGTTTATGGTGCCGAAGGCGGCGGGGCACACGATAAGGCGCGCGCAGTGGACGAGGAGCTCTTTGGCGCGGGTTATGGTTTTATCCCCGATCGGTTCGAAGGCGCGCTCGGCCACGAATTCCGCCGCCAGGTCGCGCGCGAGCTCGCAGTCGATGTCCCCTTCGTGCAGAACGCCCGCGTAGAACGCTTTGCCCTGCCGGATGAGCTGGCGAAACACAGCCGACCCCGTACCTGCGCCGGCGATGACGAACGTGTGCGCATCGCCGTGCGGGCGCCCAATTTCCACGCTGCCGAAGCGCTCGTTGAAGGTACCATGCTGAAGGCCGTAGAGCTCGCCAATCGTCTCGCGCGTGAATATGTCCTCGGGCGCGCCGGCGCGGAATACCCGGCCGTCCTTCACGCAAATCACCTTGTCGGCGCTTTTCTGCGCGAGCTCGAGTTCGTGGATGGACATGATGACAGCCACATTCCGCGATTTCGCAAGGTGGCGAAGTATTCGCAGCAGGTCGATCTGGTAGCGGATATCGAGATACGACGTGGGCTCGTCGAGCACGAGCACACGCGGATCCTGCGCGATGGCGCGTGCGAGCATGACGCGCTGGCGTTGCCCGTCGCTTATCTGCATGAAATCGCGCTCGGCGAGCTCTTCCACATGTGCGGTTTTCATGGCCTCGTCGACCCGACTATGGTCGTTAGGCGAGAGTGTGCCCATTCGCCCGGTGTAGGGATGCCTTCCCGCCTCTACGACATCGCGGCAGGTGAGGAGCTCGGTCCGGGGGCGATCTGTCAGCATAACGGCAAGGGTCCTTGCAAACTCCGCCGTCTTCCATCGGGAAATCTCCCGCCCGTCGAGCTCGACCGCGCCGGCAAGCGGTGCCAGATGGCGTGTGATGGTTTTTAAGATGGTCGACTTGCCCGAGCCGTTCGGCCCGATGAGCGCCACGACGTCGCCCGCGCGAACCTCCAGATCGACGCCTCCGACTACGACCTTCTTGTCGTAGCCCGCCGACAGGTCGCTTATGTGGAAAAGCGGCGCTCCGTCAGCCTGCGTTTCGACCGTAGTTTCGAGGTTCGGCTCCGCTCGGAAGAGGCGTTCCGCGCGCAGTTCCGCACGAGCCGAAAGTGCCTTCTGGCGCTTTCGTGCGAGCTCAGGACTGTCTAAGCATGGAATGTCCCCTCCGAGCGTTTTGGGCCGCGGCACGAATTCCCCCATCTACCTCACCCGCTTCTTCAACATGAGCGCGATAACCACCGGAGCGCCGAAGATGGCGGTGACGGCGCTGATGGAAAGCTCGACGGGAGAGAACAGCGTGCGCGCGATCAAATCGCAGCCCGCGCAGAAGATGGCGCCTCCCAAGAAGCACGCAGGAATCACGCGGATGGGCTTCGACGACTTTAGCGCCGACTTCACGAGATGCGGAACCGCGATGCCTACGAACGACACCGGACCAGCGAACGCGGTCACGCAGGCGGAGAGCATGCTCGCTAGAAGGACGAGCACCACGCGGAAGCGTTCGACGTTCACGCCGACGCTTTTCGCGTAGGCTTCTCCCAGCTGGAAGGCGGAAAGGGGCTTCGATATCGCGAATACGCATGCGCTCACGGTGATCACCACGACCGCGATGACCGCGATGTCGTCCCAGCTCGAACCCGAGAAGCTACCCAAAGACCAGTTGTGCAGGTTCACGATGGACTGGTCGTCGGCGAAGGCGATGAGGAAGTTCGTCGCCGCCGAGCAGATGTATCCCACCATGACGCCCGCCACGATGAGCATGGTCATGGAACTTATGCGCCGTGCGATGAGGAGCACGAAGCCGATGGTGATAAGCGAGCCCAGAAACGCTGCGGCCACCATGGCCGGCGAGGACATGGCCTGGTTCGCGCCTAGAAGTACGATCATCGTAAGCGCGACGACGAACTTTGCGCCCGAGGAGACGCCCAAGATGAACGGGTCGGCGATGGGGTTGTTGAAAAACGTCTGCAGCAGGAACCCGGAAAGCGAAAGTGCCCCGCCGAGAAGCACGGCTGAAAGCACGCGCGGCAGGCGAATCTCCCAGATGACCTGGCTTTCCATGGAATTGGCCGCGCCGCCCGAAAGGATGCCGGGGATGTGGTCTGCGGGCACGAGCACGCTCCCGATGCACAGGTTGGCCCCGACGAGCACGATGAGGGCAACAGCGAGCAGCGCCGTCACGACGCGACACCGCGCGGCGCGCCCCGATTCGTCGTATGCCATGGAAAGCCGGCTTCTCATGGCGCTAACCGAGCTTCCTCAGATAATGGAAGTCGCTCGCGTCATCGCCGGTGAACGCCCCGTGCAGCTCGTCGATAATGTCGGCGGTAGAAGTCATCTGCTGGTACATGTCGGCGCTTGTGACCCAGACGTTGCCGTTCTTCACGGCTTTGAACTGCGACAATAGCGCGTTTTTGCCTACGAAGTCGTTCAAGGTGGCAACCGATTCGTCGATGGTGCCGTTGTAGACGATGATGTCGGCATCCTTCGCCGTCGCGTAGAAGCGCTCCATTTCGAGCGTTACTGACGAACCTGACGTCGACGCCGTCTGCGCGTCATCGAGCGCATAACTGCCGCCTGCAAGCTCGATCATCTGCGCCACGTAGTCGCCCGCCCGCCGCGTGACGGCGGCCCCGTTCGAGTTAATGTAGAAATACGCCACGGTTTTACCTGACGAAGCGAGCCCCGACGTTTGCTCGACGCGGGCCTTCTGCTCGTTGAACAGGTGCGCGGCCTCGTCTTCCTTGTCGAACAGGACGCCGAAAAGCTTAATCCACTCGAAGCGCCCGAGTGCTTCGGGCTCGCTCGACGACTGTTCGGTGAGCACGACGAGCCCGAGCTTCTGCAGCTTTTCCTTCACATCGGGCGTGTGGTTGATCATGGTGTTCTCAATGGCGAGCGTGCAGCCCGAGGCCGATATTCGCTCGTAGTCGGGCGCGCTGTACTTGCCGCCGTAGGCGATCGCCCCACTTTCGAGCGCGCTTTTGAAGCCTGCGACCGAGCAATCGTCGGCCTTCGTGCCCGACATGATGATATTGTCGTTCGCATCGAGCGCGTCGACCAGGCACATCGTCGCCGACGACACGAGGTACACCTTGTCGGCGGGGCGCCTTATGACCGCGATGTCGGAGCTCAACCCATCAGGTACCTTCGCATCATGCGGCACCACGAGGAAACGCTCCCCATTCGAAACGCAGATAAGCCGCAGACCGCCTTCGAACTCGTCGACAGTGAAGTGCTCGGCGTATTCAAGCTGAAGCGCCCCCGTCGGCTCCCAGCCGCAGCCCAAATCGGCGTTGTGGAAGTCGGCCGCGGCGCTTGAAGCCGTTCCTGCAGGGGAGCCGCCGCTTGCATCGTCGCCCGATTTCTCCTTCATGGTGGATGAGTCGAAGTGGATCGTGTAGTCGATGGTGTGCGGCGTCGACATGGCGACGGTCTCGGCCGACACGGCGATGTCCTCGTCGAGCGTGACGGGTATCTCGAACGTGGAGTTGCCGCCGTCGTTTACGGGCGCGTAGTCCACGCCGTCGACGGTCATCTTGTCGTAGTTCGAACTCGACCAGGTGATGGTCGCGGTGTAGGTGTCGCCATCCTTCACAATTGTGGTGGGTGAGGCGATGCTTGCGCGCCCTGACCCACCGGAAAGCGAGACACTCACAGTGTATTCCTGAGAGCCCGCCGTGCCACCGGTCGCGTTCGGGCTCGCACTGCACCCCGCGAAGGGAAGCGCGAGCAGGGCGACGAGAACGCAGGTGATCGCGCGCGCCGCGATGCTGTGGCGCTTCCTGTTTTCCCCCTTGGGGAGAATCGACCGCATGGCGTTACTTCAGTGCGTCGGCGCGCAGATCGACGCCGGCGGATTCGAACACAAGCGTGCGGTCGTACCACTGCTCTTTTCTAATACTCCACGCGGCACAGGCGGTGTCCTCGTCGAGCGCATCAACGGGCACGTCGTAGGTGTACTTGCCTTCCGCGTTTTCCACATAGGGGATGAAGTCGGCCTCGCTCGCGGCGGCAGCCTCGTCGCCCGTGCCCATGAAGAGCTTGCCGTAGCCCGTGCCGGAAAGCGTCATCACGCAGTGCATGGAGCCGTTTTCCACGATGAGCTGGGCGTCCACGATCCTGAACATGTTCGAGCTGGAATCTACGGTGATTGGATAGGTGCCGTCGGCCACCTTGTCGGCGGTGATGGGGGCAGCGCTTGCGCCCGCGGGCGCATCGGCCGCCTGTTCGGTCTTTTCCTGGGAATCGGCATCGCTTGCCTTTGCGCTGTCGATTGAATTTCCGGCGCAGCCGGCGAGCGAGAATGCGCAAAGCGCCGCCGACAGGGCGAAGACGAGGGTTTTCTTCAACATGGAGGGGGTTCCTTTCAATCGCTTCGACCGCCCGTGCCGTGCGGTGGGCGGTCGGGATGCGAATGCAACGGGCATGCGTCGTCAGTCGGGGAAAGGCGCATGCCCGTTGCACGGGGACGCGACCGGCGCCCCCGTGCGCGGCGAGTTTACAGCTTGGCGATGGCGTCGTCCACGTGCGAGACGTAGATGTCGTCGACCGCGACGTTCTGTCCCAGACCCTGGAGCAGGCACGTCACTTCGAAGCCGGCGGCCACGAACTTCGCAGCCCAGCTGTCGGGGTCGGTCTCGTCTGCCATGTCGTTGTTCGCGTGGTCGCCCGCGACCACCATGAACGGCGCGAGCACGGCCTTCTTGTAGCCTGCGGCGCTCGCGGCGGCGATAACATCCTCGCAGGTCGGTTCAGCCTCGACGGTGCCGACGAAGAACTGCGTCAAACCCTCGTTCTTGAACACTTCCTGCATCTTGGCATAGTCGGCGTTGGAATCGGCTTCGGTGCCGTGGCCCATGAGGCACAGCGCCGTCTCGCCGTCGTCGAAGGACGCCATGTTCTCCTTAATGGCTGCGGCCACCTTTTTGTAGTCGTCGTCGGAGGTGAGCAGCGGGTCGCCGAGCGAGATCTTGTCGAACTTGTCGGCGTACTTGTCGAGCTCGTCTTTCACGTCGGCGTATTCCAGGCCAGCCATGAGATGCGTCGGCTGCACGACGATTTCCTTCACGCCGTCTTCCACGCAGCGGTCAAGCGCCTCGGTCATGTTGTCGATCGTGATGCCGTCGCGCTTCTTCAGCTTGTCGATGATGATCTGCGCGGTGAAGGCGCGGCGGATGTCGTAGTCCTGCCAGTACTTCTCGCGGATAGCGTCTTCGATGGCGCCGATGGTGATGTGGCGCGAGTCGTTGTAGCTCGTGCCGAAGCTCGTGACGAGGATGACCGGCTTCGCGGCCTTCTCCTTTTCACTAGATTTCTCGGAACTCGCGGAGGTGTTGGAGCAGCCCGCGAGCGCGACTCCGGCGAGCGCGACGGCTCCGGTTGCTGCGGCGCCCATGAAGCCGCGGCGTGACATCTGGTCGGACATGGTTTTTCCTTTCCTCGGTTTGCCGGTCCCCCGGCGACAGTTGCTTGTCGGCACAAGCGAAAGAAAAGCGCACCCCTCGGGGTTCACAAGGAGCTAACGCCACGGCGATGCCGTGAGGAAAAGGCGAAGCAGTCTGGCTTGGGGCGCGAGGCGGTTCGCCCGCGCGTCCTATACAGTAATGTCCCTTGCCCAGGATTCCCACCTGGTTCCCTCCGCAAGCCAGCGCGGGCTGTGCAGGCGCCGCGCCGGTCATTTCCTTTTATCCGATTGTCATATGCTCGTTGCCGAAACTTTTACTATGATAGTGGGCACTTGTGAACGTGTCAAAGCCAGCGCGGGCGGCATTGCGCCTCCTGCCTGCGTATTTGCGCCGATTGCTGCCGCAGGCGCCGTGTTTTGCCCGCTGCGCGAATGGCGGCGTAAACGGTTGCGATGAGAAACGGGAAGGGAAGGCTCGGATGATTCATATCGTTGGCGCAGGTTCGGGCGCCGCCGACCTTATCACGCTGCGCGGGGCGCGTCTTCTACGCGCGGCCGACGTGGTCGTTTGGGCGGGGAGCCTTGTGAACCCCGAGCTGCTCGCCGAGTGCAAGGAATCCTGCGTCGTCTACGACAGCGCGCACATGACCTTGGAGGAAGTGCTCGACGTGATGTGCACGGCGGATGCGCGGGGCGAGGAAGTGGTGCGCCTGCACACGGGCGACCCGTGCCTGTACGGCGCCATCCAGGAGCAGATGGACGCTCTCGACGCGCGCGGCGTGGTCTACGAGGTGGTGCCCGGCGTGTCGAGCTTTTGCGGTGCCGCGGCGGCGCTTCGCCAGGAATACACGCTGCCGGGAATCAGCCAGTCGGTCGTGATCACGCGGCTTTCCGGGCGCACCCCCATGCCCGCGGGCGAGGGCATGCGCACCATGGCGGAAAGCGGCTCGACTATGGTCATCTTCCTGAGCTCGGGTATGCTCGCCGAGCTTTCCGCCGAGCTTTTGGCCGCGGGCC
>URTP01000048.1 GCA_900550835.1 uncultured Collinsella sp.
GCCCAGCTGGAAAAGCCGATGGGTGCCGCGCATGATAAGGCCGATCTTGACGTCAAGGCGCTTGAGGACGCTCGGGCTGCGCTTGATGCCGCCAAGAGGAGCCTGACGGACAAGGACGAAGCCCTGGCTGTCGCCCAGAAGGCGGCTGCCGATGCCCAGTCTGCGTTTGAGGCCGCACAGGCTGCTGCATCCGATGCCACGCCCGAGGCCGTAGCCGCCGCCCAGGCTGCCGCAGAGCAGGCGGCGATCGATTTGGAGCAGGCAAAGCAACAGGCCGAAGATACGCAGACCAGGCTCTCGGATGCTCAGGCTGCCGCCGATGACGCCGCTGCCAAGCAGCAGGATACGCAGGTCAAGCTTTCGGCAGCTCAGCAGGCAAAGACCGCGGCAGATGCGGACGTGGACGCCGCACAGGCGAGCTATGACGCGGCCAAGGCCGATCTGGATCGAGCCGAGCAGGGCGCTGCGGGCCCGGAGTACGAGGACGCTAAGGCAAAGGTAAACGCTGCGTCCGAGGCGCTGGCGGCCGCCAAGGCCACGCAGTCGCAGCGCGAGGATGAGCTTGCTGCTGCCGAGCAAGAGGTGAGTGCCGCCGAGGGCGAGGTGCAGACTGCACAGCAGGCAGTTGCCGATCAGCAACAGGTCGCTGCCGAAGCCCAGTCCAAGCTGGGTGCCGCTGTTGCCGCCAAGACAGCAGCCGACGCCGCCCTCGACCAGGCCAAGACCGATCATGCCTCCGCGCTCACGGAGCTGGCCGATGCCCAGGCCAAGCTTTCGGCAGCAAAGGACGAGAAAGACGCTGCCGACAAGGCGCTCGATCAGGCGACGGCTCAAAAGCAGCAGGCCGACCAGGCTGTGGCTCAGGCCCAGGCCAAGCTCGATGCCGCTCAGGCAACGGCGAATGCATCGGCGGAGAACTACCGCCAGGGTGCTATCGCGTTCTTTAAGGGCGTGGGCGCCAACGACGCGGCAGATATCATCCTCAACTGCAAACTCGCTAGCTACAACAAGGTGGGCGAGGAGGCCGATGCGACGAGCCTGGCCAACATGAAGCAGGCGGTCGTGTGGCTCAAGGCGTGCAACGAGTATCGCGCGAGCGTTGGCCTGGGTGAGCTCAAGGTGACGTATGCCATGATGGCGACCGCCATTGCCGATGCGAACTTC
Source organism: uncultured Collinsella sp. (assembly GCA_900550835.1). Taxonomy (GTDB): domain Bacteria; phylum Actinomycetota; class Coriobacteriia; order Coriobacteriales; family Coriobacteriaceae; genus Collinsella. The sequence continues at coordinate 1,165 of URTP01000048.1, forward strand.
TCCGATACGAAGGTCGCGCACGCTCAGCAGTTTAACGTGGGCGAGAATGTGGCGTGGAACTACGGAAGCAATCCGTTTAAGCAGTGGGTCGATCAGGAGAAGGCCGTCTTTGACGCTGCTGCCGCCTCGCTGGGCGCGACGGGCCTTACGGGAAAGGCCGCTTACGATTTTTATACGGCGCATAGTTCCGAGATTGATACCTACGCCGCGAAGCATGGTGATTCGGTCGGCCATTACATCAACGTAATCGATCCCAGCTACACCGTGACGGGCATGGGCGTTTGCACGCGAGGGACGCTGTACGGGAGTACACAGGCGCAAACATTTGTATATTCTGGTCAATGGTATAAGCCGTATAACCTCAATCCGATGACGGTTGCAGAGTATGAGGCTGCGTTGAATGCGTGGTGTGACTCGTTGGCAAATCCCGAGCAGGGCGTGGATGCGGCACGCAAGGAGCTTGCTGTGGCGCAGGGCGTTGCCGACGATGCCGGCAGCAAGGTGAGTGCAGCATCGCAGGCCGTTGCAGCAAAGCAAACCCAGGTTGAGCGCGCTGCCGCTAACGTTGATGTCGCGGCAACCAAGGCCTCGGAGGCCCAGGCTGCCGTGGCGCAAAAGCAGGCTGCAGCTGACGCCGCCGCGCGTGCCGTCAGCGATGCCCGCGCCGATTTGAGCGCTGCCAACGCCGCTGTTGCGGCAGCGCAGGACGCCGTGGCCGCCAAGTCTGGCGAGCTCGACATTGCCAAGGGCAAGGTGGCTGCTGCCAAGCGCGCACTGGACGCCGCTCGTGCCGGTGTTGGCGACAAACGGGATGCACTTGCCGCGGCCCAGGATGAGCTAGCGGCGTACTCAGCCGATATCGCCGCTGCTCAGCGTGCGTTTGATGCGGCGTCGTCTGCACTCGAAAGCGCGCGTGCCAATCAGCGCGAGGCGGAGGCCGAACTTCTTGCCACCCAAGGCGATGCCGATCAGGCAGGCATCGATGCTGCTGCCACTCAGGTGGAGCTCGATATGGCGCAGCGGGCTGCAAGCGATGCCGACGCCGTCGTGGCAACGGCTCAGACAAAATCTGATGCAGCTGCCGCCCGCGCCTCTCAGCTTAAGAATGCCGCCGCAGCACTTGCCAAGGCCACTGGGGACAAAGCGACTGCCGATGCCGCGCTCGATGCAGCGGCGATGGCCGTGAGCGATGCCGAGTATGACGTGGTGGAGGCTGACGATGCCGTGGTGGATGCGACTGTCGCGCGCGACGCCTCTGCCGCCGCGGTTGCCCGCCTGCGCAGAATCAATATTGCCGAAGCCATTGTCAACGGCAGCACTGACGATGCGGACGAGGTACTTAACGCCAAGATCGCTGCGGCCCACGATGCCGCCGAGCGTGCCGCGACCGCCAAGGCCGAACTCGATGACGCCGTGGCTGCGACGGATGCCGTGGCGCCGGCATACTTGGAGGCGCTCGCCAACTACACCGCCGCCAAGGTCGAGCTCGACCAGGCTATTGCCGAGCTTAACGCCGAGATCGCTCGCCAAGAGGCCGCCGACCGCGGAAACGGCGAGCAGACCCAGCCCGTCACGCAAGTGACGTACCAGGCCAAGCATGCGGAGGCAAAGACCGAGGCCACGACTTGGCAGACGGCGATGCCCGCCACGGGCGATGCGTCCGAGCTGCTGGGTGAGACCTTCGTGATCGGCGGCACGGTCCTGGTGGCCGCCGGCGTATTCCTGTCCGATAAGCGCCGCCAGCTGATCCGTTAGGGACAGGGAAGCGCGCTGTTTTTGGCGCGCACCGCAGGGGCATGGGCTCTGCGGCGCGCGCCGCCTTTTTCTTCAAGATTGATTAAGGAGGGATATATGCAAATAAGAGGAGAGGCCGCGATCGCCTGCGGATTCATGGCGGGTCTGGCAACGGGGTTGCTGTTCGATGGATGTTTCGACAGCTATATCAATCGATTCTGCGATTTTGGTTTTTCGAGAGGCAAGCCTTGGAAAACAGCGCCAGCTCGTCAAGAGGTGGCTGCGCCCATCGAGCCCCGCAGTGTGGATACCTCAAAAATCAAGGTAATCGTCACTAAGAACGGCAAGATTTACCACCGTTCTACGGGGTGCAAAAGCCTTCCTCAAAACGCCATTAAAACAAGCGTACCATTAGCGGCTGCACTCAAGCGAGGCAAGACGCCCTGCCCAACATGCTGCCCGCCAACAGTGTGCTCGATCTAGTTTTTTGGGTGTTTGATCCGTTTGGATGGAAGAACGAAGGGTAAGCCCTAAGGGATACAGATGCCGGCCCGGCCTGCAATTTCTTCCATTGATTTGTCCAGAGTCGCACAGCACGGAGGTGTTGTTTGATGTCTATTTTCGTTACCGGAGACGTTCACGGTGTTGCCGAGTATGGGGCGAGTCGCTTCTCGTCGCGCGTTTGGCCATTGGGTCGAACGCTGACGCGCGATGACGTTGTCATCGTTGCCGGCGACTTTGGCTTTATATGGAGCGGCTCGAACACCGACAAATACTGGCTCGACTGGTTTGAGTCCAAGCCCTGGACCACGTGTTTTGTCGACGGCAATCACGAGAACCATCATCTGCTGGCGGGGCTGCCAATGCGTGAGTGGAACGGGGGCCTCGTTCACGAGGTTCGCCCGCACGTGCTGCACCTGATGCGCGGCGAGGTGTTCGACATCACGGGGACCACGGTGCTCGCCATGGGTGGCGCCGCGAGCCATGACAAACAGTGGCGTCAGGAGGGAAAGACGTGGTGGCCCGAGGAGATGCCGAGTGAGCGCGAGATCAAACACTGTCGCGCCTCGCTCGATCGCGCGGGCTGGAAGGTCGACTATGTTGTGACGCACGAGGCGCCGGTCGATTTGGCTGACGAGCTGTGCATGGAGTGCAATCGCGAGTTCTACGACGATTCGCTGCAGGCCTTTTTGGGCGAGCTCGACGGGCGGCTCGACTACCGCACCTGGTTCTTTGGCCATTACCATGACGATGAATGGCGCGATGACAAGCATCGCCTTATCTACCAAGATATCGTGCCGATCGAAGCGCGATGTGCCGATGGGCAGGATGAGACGGCGAGTGACTATTTTGAGCAAGAGCGTTAGGAGGTCCCCATGATCTGGTTTACCAGCGATACCCACTTTGGGCACGAGAACATGCTGCGGCTCGCCGACAGGCCTTGGTCGACTGTTGGGCAGATGAACGACGCCATGGTCGCTAGCATTAATAGCAAGGTCGCTGCGGATGACGAGCTTTACATTTTGGGTGACTTCAGCTTTAAGATGACGGTCCAAGATGCCTACGAGCTGCGCAAAAGCATTGCATGCAAGCGCATCCATCTGCTGCCCGGCAACCACGATAAAGACTGGACGCAGCCTGCGGTGGCGGATGCTTTTATCGTCGAGCCGCCCATTTGCGTGCTCAAGATCGACCGTCAGAAAATCGTGCTGAGCCACTATCCCATGGTCGACTGGCAGGGTATGTCGCACGGCGGCTGGCATTTGCACGGGCATATCCACAGCTGTGGCGACGCGTATAACAAGTTCAACCTTCGGCAGGGGCTGCTGCGCTACGACGTGGGCGTGGACGCCAACGGCTACGCCCCGGTGAGCCTGGAGGAGCTCAAGTCGTGGTTTGCACAGGTAGACGAGCCGGTGTGTTGCGTTAAGTGGCCGTGGTGGGTCAACGCCACGGGCGACGAGCAGGTCGAGCGCGATCTCGAAACCTATAAGAGGGAAGTGGTGATCCGATGACGGTCTATGTGACGGGCGACGTCCATGGCGGCGCTGACATGCAAAAGCTGCGCGATTGGGATCTTGGGGAAAGCCTGACGAGCGACGACTATCTCATCATTGCCGGCGACTTTGGCCTTCCGTGGGATTTCTCTGCCGAGGAGTGCGCCGACATCGCTTGGCTGGAGTCGCGCCCCTATACCGTGCTGTTCGTCGACGGCAACCACGAACGTTTCGACCACTGGGCGGAGCGACCCATGGAGTTGTGGCACGGCGGACTGACACAGCGCCTGTCGGACACCTCGCCCATACGGCGCCTGACGCGCGGCGAGGTTTTTGAACTCGACGGCTCAACGGTCTTTACCATGGGCGGCGCCACGAGCGTGGACAAGGAATACCGCATTCCGTATTCCAGCTGGTGGCCGCAGGAGCTGCCGGACGAGCGCAACTTTGAGGAGGCGCGGACAAAGCTCGACGGCGTGGGCTGGAAGGTCGACTACGTGGTCACCCACACCTGCTCTACGTGCATGCTTTCGCCCACGCTTTATCCGGCGCCCGGCTGGAATTGCCCCGCCGTTGATCGGCTTACGGCGTTTTTCGATGAGCTGGAGGACCGCTTGGACTACAAGCGCTGGTACTACGGGCATTTTCATCGGGATGCCAACCCGGCCGAGCGCCATACCGTGCTCTACGACTGCATCGTTCGCCTGGGCGACGAACTCCAGCCCTGGGATGTTGCGTAGGGGTGGGGTGCCTGATTACTCAGCCGTTACGGTAATGTTCTCCCTGTGCTTGCGGATAACATCCCAGCTAAAATGCTCGACCAGCTGCTCGGCAGAGCGCGGCGTGGTGCCCGGCGCGATGCCCGTTTGCCCGGCGAGCCAGCCCAGCAGCGCTTCGGGCGTGCCAAAGCGGGCGCGGAGTTCGCCCAGGTCCAGATCGCGGTCTCGTTTGGAAAGGCGGCGGCCGTCCGGTGCCATGAGCAGCGGAATATGTGCGTAGTGCGGCGTGGGCAGTCCCAACAGGTGCTGCAGATAGATCTGGCGCGGCGTGGACCCCAGCAGGTCGCATCCGCGCACGACCTCGGTGACGCCCATGGCAGCGTCGTCGACCACCACGGCTAGCTGATAGGCAAACACGCCGTCGCTGCGGCGCACCAAAAAGTCGCCGCACTCGGTGGCGAGTGCTTCGCATTGGGCGCCGTACGTGCGATCCACAAATTCGATCACGTCGTCTGCGAGGTCGTCGACGGTGGGCACGCGCAGACGTGTGGCCGGGGCGCGCAGGGCGCTGCGGCGGGCCACCTCCTCGGCCGAAAGACTTCGGCAGGCGCCACGGTAGATGGGCGTGCCGTCGCTCGCGTGCGGTGCACTCGCGGCGTGGAGCTCGGCGCGTGTGCAAAAGCAGGGATAGGTGAGGCCGGCGTCTTTCAGCCGGCGCAAGGCGCTCTCGTACAGGTCTAGGCGGTCGTGCTGGTAGTAGGGGCCTTCGTCCCACTCCAGCCCCAGCCAGGCCAGGTCGTCAATCAATTGGGCGGCAAGTTCCGGGCGCTTGCAGCGATCGTCCAGGTCCTCAATGCGTAACACGATGCTGCCGCCCTGGCTGCGGGCCGAAAGCCATGCGCACAGGCAGCTGAACGCGTTGCCCAGGTGCATACGGCCCGAGGGCGACGGGGCGAAGCGCCCCACGACGGGCGCGGGAGCGGCCGGCGTCGTTGGCGCGTCGGCGGCGGTTGTTGCTATGTTGCGTGCGTTGATGTCCATGCGGACGAGTATAGCGCGGGGCGTGGTGGGGGAGACGCTGCCGTGGCCTGCAAGTTGCTGAGGCCACACGTTGCGCGTGCCGGACCACCGGCTCGGCGCCTTAATCGTCGTCAATCAATCTAGCCCTCAAACGACAGAAACCCCGGCAGCTCTTCGCAACTGCCGGGGTTTCCGCGGAAAAGGGGGACATGATCCTCAAGCGGACGGCAAAGGGGCAAACCGTTTTCGCTCAACTGCTTTATGCCCCTCAACTGGCGGCTCAATCAGCGCATGCCGCGCCCACACAAAGCCGCTACACCTGTGATGGAGCTATGAAGTGGTATCTATTGCCGGAGCGGGCTATGCCAAGGAGTGTCCCAGATTGCCGGCAGATAAGGAACGTCCCCAGGTGCCGGCGGCGGGCGTGACTTTTGTCCCGTTTTGACGCTCCGCTGACCTAGATGTTCGTCACATGAACTCGCAAACGTGGGACAATGACGCTACTGGTACCACAGACAAAGGATGTGCCTATGAACGCCCCCGTTGCCCAGCCCTGTCGGCAGCGCCGCCTGTTTGCGCGGTTCGCTTCCGTCTGCGCACTCGTCGCGCTTGCGTTGTTGCTGCTGCCTGCCGTCGCGCACGCCGACGGCTACTCCATGAGCCAAACCTATATCGGTGCCACGGTTGAGGCCGATGGCTCGCTGACCGTTGTCGAGGGACGCCAGTTCGATTTCGACGATGACATTAACGGCGTGTATTGGGATATCAATACAGGCTCTAACCAGCAAGGCGGCTCGGTGGTCGTCAATGTGCTGAGCGTCGAGGAAGACGACACTGCGTTTAACAAGGTCGACAGCGCAAATAAAGGCGACGACGGCGTTTACACGGTGGAGCAGTCCGACGACGGCGTAAAGATTAAGGTGTTCAGCCCTCACGAAAGCGGCGACAGCGCAATCTACTACGTGAGTTATTCCATGACCGGTGCGGTTATGAACTGGGCCGATACCGCCGAGCTCTACTGGAAATTTGTGGGTGACGGCTGGTCTGCGGACTCCGATGACGTCGAGATGGAAGTCTACTTTGCAAATGCCGCTGCCGGGACGGCTGCCGTCAAGGGCGATAACTTCCGCGCATGGGGCCACGGCCCGCTGACGGGCGACGTGTCGCTCGATGCGGACGAGCCCATGGTCACCTATACCATTCCCTGCGTGCATGAGGGCGAATTCGCCGAGGCACGCATCGCCTTCCCCAGCGACTGGGTGCCGCAGCTTGCCGTCTCGGGCGAAAAGCGCATGTCGACGATTCTGAGCGAAGAGAAGGAATGGGCCGACGAGGCCAACGCTCGCCGCGCTCACGCTCGCATGATTGCCAATGCGCTTGCCGTGCTAAGTGTTGTCGCGGCGGTGGCCTTTACCGGCACAATCGTTGTGCTCAAGCTGCGCCGCCGCAAGCCCAAGCCGCTTTTCCAGGACGAATATTTCCGCGATGTGCCTTCGGCCGACCATCCCGCCGTGCTTTCGGCCCTCATGAGCTGGAACGAGGTGCCCGATCAGGCATATATCGCCACGCTTATGAAGCTTACCGACGACCGCGTGATCAAGCTGGAAGAAGCGACCGAGACCAAGAAGAAGGGTCTGCTCCGTCGCGAAAAAGAGGAGCAGACGTATCGCATCACAGTGACCGACGAGGCCTGGAAGGCTGCCAAGAAGGACGGCATCGATCGCGATGTGCTCAAGGTCTTCTTCGCCGGCGTTAAGCCCGATAAGGACGGAGTCCGTTCGCGCACGTTTAGCGAGCTGGAGGAGTACGCTAGCGAGCGCACCACATCTGTTGGCGACAAGCTCGAGGACTATCAGAGCACGGTTAAGGGCAAGCTGGAGGCGCGCGAGCTTATCGCCTCGGACGGCACCATCGCCCTGGTTGCCGGCTTGGTTCTCGGCATCATTATTGTCTGTGGCATTTTGGGCTCTCTGTTCTATGCCGACTTTGCGGATGCCAATGTCGGTGCCGCTATGATCTCGATCCCCGTCACGATCGTGGGCTTTGTCCTGAGCTGCACCTTCCGTCGCTACACGCCGGAGGGCGCCGAGGTGGCGGCTCGCTGTAAAGCGCTCAAGCATTGGCTTGAGGACTTTACGCGCCTGAAGGAGGCCATTCCCAGCGACCTGATCTTGTGGAACAAACTGCTGGTGATGGGCGTTGCCCTGGGCGTTTCGAAAGAAGTGCTGCGACAGCTGGCCGAGGCCGTGCCTGCGGACCTGCGCAACAGCGACGATTTCTACGACAACTACCCCTGCTACTGGTGGTATTACCATCACTACGGCAACGAGTCCCCGCTCGATTCGTTCAACGATGTGTACCACGAGACCATCCGCGAGCTGGCTTCGAGTTCCGATAGTTCGAGCGGCGGCAGCGGCGGCGGCTTTTCCGGTGGCGGCGGTGGCGGCGTCGGCGGAGGCGGCGGCGGAACGTTCTAGCGAGCGCTTGCTTTGGGGTGGATCTTTCTGGGCGGTTGCCAGGGAAGATTCATCCCATTTTTGTGCATCGAAACGGGTCAAACTTTCCGCTGAGGACCTTCGCGCAAGGGACAGTGGACAAAAAATGCCAAATATGAGTACTATTGCTGCGTTGGTCACATATGTTTGCACATAATAATGGGCTCCTAATGAGAGTACTTCTCGTTAGGAGCCCATTTTATTGAACATTTGGGGAGTTACGTCAGCTCGTGCAGCTGGTCGTCATGCCTATAAGCATCAAAAATGCCCCGAATCGCTGCTACTAAAAAGGTAACAGTACTCATATTTGATGTATTTTGACCACGGCTATCTACAAACCCCCTAGGCCACTCATTAGGGACAGACTTAAATGACTAGTTGTTGGGGATCAGTCATTGGGGACGTTCTTAAATGACTAGGTGTGGCTGCTTGGGCTAGGCTGTTAGATCGAGTTCGTAGAGGAAGCTTTCGCGCGGCATGGCGTGGCGGCGCTCTTCGCGGTTGGCGCGGTGCGTGGCCGTGCGCTTAAAGCCGTGCAACTCGTAGAACTTCCACGAGCAGTTGGAGTCGGTGTACAGGTGCGCCCTCGTCGCTCCAAGCGAGGACAGGTGCGAGACTGCGGCATCGAGCAGAACCGTGCCAACGCCCAGGCCATGGACATCGCGATCCACGGCAAGCAGCGTGACCTCGTTGTCGTGCGGCAACGGGCTGCTCTCGAGCAGACGGTTGTTGGTTCGGATGGTTGCGCGTACAAACGAGAGATACTCGGCGCAGGCATCGGGCTCCAGCTCACGCATCTGCGATAGCAGCGCGCGTTCGGTATCCATCCAATGTTCCTTAACGGTGGCGCCGGAGCTCTGTCCCGCACGCGCGAGCGAAATGCCACGCGCCTGACCGTCAATCACCGCAACCTGCGAAAACGTCGACGACGAAAGGCAGTAGGCAAGGTCGCACGCGGCCTCAAGGCGGTTGTACTCATCGTTATCCGAATTGTTATGCCAAAGCTGCTGCAGAATCAGCGCGATGGCGTCGAAGTCTTCGGTGTCAAACGGTCGGTAGAGAACCCGCGAGACCATAGTGCCTCTTTCTTTTGCGGATGCATATCGAGCACAGTTCTACCACGCCATTGGCATCTAATTATGGTGCCCCTGTGTTCCATGAACTCACCGCGCCCGGTGCTGCGCCCATGCCCTCCGCTCGCAAGCTTTTTCTGCACATGCGACCGTTGCGGGGTGCATCGACGCGCTCGATGCGCTACATTAAATCAGTATTTTCAATGCCGCTGCGCGAGCGCTGCAGATCGACGTATCACCGACTCACAGAGCACGGCGGCGTACCAGACAGGAGGACTGCATGGGATCTGATGTGAAGATCGCACGCGCGTTGATCTCGGTTACCGATAAGACGGGCGTCGTCGATTTCGCACGGACGCTGGTCGATGACTTTGGCGTCGAGATCATCTCTACGGGCGGCACGGCTCGTGCCATCGAGGACGCGGGCGTTCCCGTAACCCCCATCGAGGAGTTCACGGGCTATCCCGAGATGATGGACGGCCGCGTTAAGACCCTGCACCCCAAGGTTCACGGCGCGCTGCTGGCCCGCCGCGATTCCGAGCAGCACATGCAGGAGGCCGCTCAGCACGGCATTAAGCTGATCGACCTGGTCGTCGTCAACCTGTACGAGTTCGAGAAGACCGTTGCCAACCCCGAGGTCACCTTCGCGGATGCCATCGAGCACATCGACATCGGCGGTCCCTCCATGCTGCGCTCTGCTGCCAAGAACGCCACGAGCGTTACCGTCATCTCCGATCCGGCCGACTACGACGCCGTCCTGGCCGAGATGCACGAGACCGGCGGTTGCACCACGCTTTCCACCCGTCGTCGCCTGCAGGTGAAGGTCTACCAGACCACCGCCGCCTACGACACGGCTATCTCCCGTTGGCTTGCCGCCCAGGCAAGTGACGTGGCGGATACCTCTGCCAAGCTCGAGATTTCGCTGGAGAAGGTCGACGACCTGCGCTATGGCGAGAATCCTCAGCAGAAGGCTACGGTCTACCGCTTTGCCGAGGGTTGCGAGAACACCGCGAGCTCGCAGTTTCCGCTCGTGGGCTCCGAGCAGATCCAGGGCAAGCCGCTCAGCTACAATAACTATCTGGATGCCGATGCCGCTTGGAACCTGGTCCGCGAGTTCGACGAGCCTGCCTGCGTGATCCTCAAGCACCAGAACCCCTGCGGTTCCGCCGTTGCCGAGGACATCACGGCCGCCTACGATCGCGCCTTTGCCTGCGATCCCAAGAGCGCCTTCGGCGGCATCATCGCCTGCAACCGCGAAGTTCCCTTTGAGCTGGTTGAGCACTTCGCCGACCAGAACAAGCAGTTCGTCGAGGTCATCATCGCCCCGAGCTATACCGCCGAGGCGCTCGAGCGCATGGCCAAGCGCCCCAACCTGCGCGTGCTGGCTACCGGCGGCGTGGACCACGGTGCCCATGTGGAGCTGCGCTCCATCGACGGCGGCATGCTGGTGCAGGAAGTCGACCACGTGACCGAGGACCCCGCGACCTTTACGTTCCCCACCGACCGCAAGCCCACCGACGCCGAGATGGCCGAGCTCGAGTTTGCCTGGAAGGTCTGCAAGGGCGTCAAGTCCAACGCCATCCTGGTCTCCAAGGGTAAGGCCGGCATTGGCATGGGCCCCGGTCAGCCCAACCGCGTGGATTCCGCGTTGCTGGCCTGCGAGCGTGCTGAGGACTTCTGCGAACGCGAGGGCGTGGAGAAGGGCGGCTTTGCCTGCGCAAGCGACGCGTTCTTCCCGTTCCGCGACAACGTCGACGTGCTTGCCGCGCACGGCGTGACCTGCATCATTCAGCCCGGCGGCTCCAAGCGCGACGACGAGAGCATCCAGGCCTGCAACGAGCATGGTATTGCGATGGTCTTCACCGGAGCTAGGCATTTTAGGCACTAGAGGCTTTCCCAAGCACCCGACCTTGCCCCTCAAACCGTTGCTTGCGTACATTTAGTACGCGGCGCTCCTCTTTCGGGGCAATCTCGGGCACTTGGAAAACCCTTAATGGGATGTTTCTCTATCCCATTAAACTGTTCGGTCGCCTGACCATATCGTCAAAATAATCTCTGCAAAAGACGGTCGCTCCGTTTGGAGGGCCGTCTTTTTGGTATAAGAGGACGGAATGACTAACACGAAAGGTATGACCATGCCCCAGATTGATGATGCCGAGCTGTTTGGCAATGCCGAGGATCAGCGTGCGTACGAGGACTTTTGCGCCAATCAGGAGGCGGTCGAGAAGTTCACGCTCGACAAGCCCGCGCTTGTCTGCCGCTGGCGCATGTCCAATAAAAAGGTGCCCATGCTCAACCGCCACATCCGTGCACTGTCCGAGCGTCTGGTGCAGGGCGAGCCGCTCACCCATAACATGCTCAGCTGGGCCAAGCAGCACGTTGAGTGGTCACTAGCCGAGGGCGATTACACCGCACACGACGGTGTGCTCATGCTGGTGATCGACATCAACGGCAACGCCGCCATGACAGTGGGGGAGTACGAGCCGCTCGCCGATACGTCGGCCAAGGCGCTGCGTGCCC
>URTP01000049.1 GCA_900550835.1 uncultured Collinsella sp.
GGTTGGGCTCCGGTGGGCTCGCCGTCGCGTGCCGCCAGCACGCCGTTCACAAACACGGCCTTGGCGCGGCCATGTGCCCCAAAGCCCTCGAGCGGCGTGTAGTCCACGGCCTGATGCTGCGTCGCGGCGCTGATCGTCCAACGCGCGCACGGATCCCACACGCACACGTCGGCATCGGCGCCCTCGGCAAGACAGCCCTTGCGCGGATACATGCCAAAAACGCGCGCCGGGTTCTCGCTCATCAAGCGGCACAGATCCTCGGGACCCAGCTGTCCCTCAAAGCTCGTGGCAATCGCAACGGGACGATGCTCCACGCCGGGCCCGCCGTTGGGAATCGCGCGGAAATCATCGCGTCCTCGGTCCTTTTGCCCGTGCAGATTAAAGCTGCAGTGGTCGGTGGCAATAGTATCGATCTCGCCAGCCACAAGCGCCTCGCGCAGCGCGGCACGGTCACCGGCATGGCGCAGCGGCGGGCTCATCACGTACTTGGCGCCCGCAAAGCCGTCCTCGCCCTGCTCCAGATAGCAGGTGTCGTCGAGCATCAGATACTGAGGGCATGTCTCGACATAGATGTTCTTCTGCCCGCGCGCTTTGGCAGCGCGAATGGCCTCGAGCCCCAGCTTGGTCGAAAGGTGCACCACGTTGACCGGAGCGTCCCCGGCCAAGTGCGCCAGATACAGCAGGCGGCTCACGGCCTCGGCCTCACACACGTCCGGACGGCTGAGCGCATGGCCCTCGGGCCCGTGGATACCCTGCTCAAACACGCGCTTCTGCAGCGCGTTGACCAACGTGCCGTTCTCGCAATGCACGCACAGGATACCGCCCACGCGCTTGAGCTCCTCCAGCACCTCGAGCGTCTCGGCATCGTCCAGGCGCAGATGGTCGTAGGCAAAGTAGGTCTTAAACGACGACACGCCCGCCTCGCGCATGGCCGAAAGATCGGCGCGGTTGCGCTCATTCCACTCGGCAAGCGCCATATGGAAGGCATAGTTGGCGGTGCAGGTGCCGTCGGCGCGATGACGCCACTCGACCAAGGCATCGGGCATGGTCACGCCGCGATCGGCCGTCGCGTAGTCCACAATGGTCGTCGTGCCGCCGCAGGCAGCCGCGCGCGTGCCGGTCTCAAAGCTATCGGCTGTCCAATCCATGCCGGTCCAGCACTGCATGTGCGTGTGCCCATCGATAAAGCCCGGGAACACCCAGCAGCCCGCAGCATCCTCGACGGTATCGCCCTCGGCCGGCTCAATCGCCGCGGCAATCCGCACGATCTTATCGCCATCCATGGCAAGATCGGCGCGGCGAAGCCCCTGGGGCGTCACGAGTGCGCCGTTTTTGATGATGATCATAATTGCTCCTTATTGATTGATGCAGTTGGCCACGCGATCAAAATACGAGCAGGCGGCGATATGCTCCGTTATGCGTCGCTGTCCCTTGACGGTATCGACGTCCCACAGCTCGTAGGCACGCGCCTCGACCAGCACCACGTCGGTACGGTCCTTGAGGATCGAACCGCCGCCGTCCTTACCCTCAAGACACATAAGTGCATCGAACAGTTCCGCCGGAAAGAGCACCGGGCTCGAAGGCTCACCGTTGCACGCAAGACGCACCGGATGCTTGCGGCCACGCTCGTCAAATGCACGAACCATAGCCTCAAAAGAATCCGAACTCACGAGCGGCTGGTCGCCCGGCAAAAAGAGGCAACCTTTCCAGTTGCGTTCGACTCCCCACGAAAGGCCCGCACGGACGCTTTCGCTGCGCAGCTCGCCATCGTGCAGCACGCACGGGCAATGCTTGTCATCACAAATCTGAGCGACCTCGGGCCAACGCGTCGAAACCACAACGTCAAAGCCCCGGGGAACCGAATCAATGGTCCGGGCAATCAGCGGCTCGCCATAGATATCGGCGAGCATCTTGTTAGAGCCAAATCGCTTGCCCTCGCCCGAAGCCATAATGACGCAACCGAGTTTCATCTCCGCAAACCTCCCCTGGCTGCCTTGGACACCATAGTTGCTATACCCACCATAGCAAGCTCACACTCCGTCGGAACAGGCACGCACTCGTTTTCCAGCGAACGCCTCTTGGCTCCCCATAGCACAAAGGAGGGCACCCCGCGACGCAGGGCACCCTCCTCAATGGTGCAGATATGCCTACTCAGCGTCGCCGGTAAACGTGGTACCGGTCTTGCCGGCAAGACCGTCACGCGCCTTCTCGAGCAGCGTGATGAGCGCCGTGCGGCCCGGCTTGCTCTCGGCAAACGTCGAGGCGGCCTGGACCTTGGGCAGCATGGAGCCGCGACCGAACTCGTTGGCCTCGGACAGACGCTTTACGTCAGCCGCGGTCAGCGTGTCGAGCCACTGCTCGTGGTCGGTGCCAAAGCCAATGGCAACCTTCTCCACGGCCGTCAGGATAATCAGGGCATCGGCATCGAGCTGCTCGGCGAGCTTCTCGGCCGCAAAGTCCTTATCGATGACGGCGGCAGCGCCCTTAAGGTGGTTGCCCTGGGCCTTGGTGACGGGAATGCCGCCACCGCCGCAGGAGATCACCACGTGGTTGGACTCGACGAGCGACTTGATGGTGTCGAGCTCGACGATGTTCACGGGCTTGGGCGAAGCCACCACGCGACGGAAGCCCTGCTTCTCGTCGTGGATGAACTGGTAGCCGCGGTCGGCCTCCAGCTCCTTGGCCTCGGCCTCGCTCATCCACGGACCGATCGGCTTGACCGGGTCGGCAAAGGCCGGGTCGTCTGCCGCAACCTCGACCTGGGTGAGCACGGTGGCGACACCCTTGTCGATATTGCGGTCGAGCATTTCCTCGCGCAGCGCATTTTGCAGGTCATAGCCAATGTAGCCCTGGCTCATGGCGCCGCAAACGGACAGCGGGCAGGGAACGTACTTCTGAGGGTTAGAGCGCGTGAGCTCGGCCATCGCGTTGGCGATCATACCCACCTGGGGACCGTTGCCATGCACGACGACAACCTCGTTGCCCTCCTCGATCAGGTCGACGATAGCCTTGGAAGTCGTCTTGACGGCCTCCATCTGCTCGGGAAGGTTGGCGCCGAGGGCGTTTCCACCCAGGGCGACAACAATACGCTTAGCCATTTCTCAGCCCAGCTTTAGGCCTGGAACCAACGGGCGGTGTTGCGCTCGTCGAGGGCCTTGAGGGTAGCGGCGGGATCGGCAACCTTCTGCAGGAACATCATGGCTGCGATGGCGTACGGCTTGTAGCTGGCCTCCTTGTACATGCCCACGCGGTGCATGTCGAAGACGTCGGCGTTGACCTCGCCGTGCTCGCAAGAGACACCGGAGATGTCGGCAGGCAGCGGATGCATAAAGATGGTGTCCTGGCCGTTGGCGGTCTTCTCCATGAGCTCGGTCGTGGAGCACCAATCCTGATGCGTGGCGTTCTGAGCGAGCAGCTCCTTCTCGAGTGCAGCGATGCCGGCGTCGTCGCCCTCGGCGTACAGGTTGGTGCGCTTCTCCATGGCGGCAAACGGAGCCCAGCTCTTCGGGATCACGATGTCGGCGCCCTCGAAGGCCTCGGCCATGGTGTTGACCTGCTTAAAGGTGGTGCCGGACTCGGCGGCATAACCCTTGGCGCGCTCGACGACCTCGGGCATGAGGTCGTAGCCCTCGGGGTGGGCCAAGGTGACGTCCATGCCAAAACGGGGCAGCAGGCTGATCAGCGACTGCGGGCAGGACAGCGGCTTGCCGTAAGAGGGCGAGTAGGCCCAGGTGACGGCAACCTTCTTGCCCTTGAGGTTCTCAAGACCGCCAAACTCGTTGATGAGGTAGAGCATGTCGGCAGAGGACTGCGTGGGGTGATCGGAATCGGACTGCAGGGAGATGAGCGTGGGACGGTGATCCAGAACGCCGTCCTCGTAGGCCTGCTGGACAGACTCGGAGACCTCGGCCATGTAGGCGTCGCCCTTGCCGATGTACATGTCGTCACGGATGCCGATGACGTCGGCCATGAAGGAGATCATGGTAGCGGTCTCGCGGACGGTCTCGCCGTGAGCGATCTGGGACTTCTTCTCGTCCAGGTCCTGCAGCTCAAGACCGAGCAGGTTGGCTGCCTTAGAGAAGGAGAAGCGCGTACGGGTGGAGTTGTCACGGAACAGGGAGACGGCCAGACCCGAATCGAAGATCTTGGACGAAACGTTGTTCTCGCGCAGCTCGCGCAGGGCGTCGGCGACGATGTAGAGCGCCTTGAGCTCATCGGTGGTCTTATCCCAGGTGTGCAGGAAGTCGCTGCCGTACATGCCCTTAAAATCGAGGCCGTTCAGCTGCTCGACGAGCTCGGTAAACTTGGCGTCCATGTAAATATCCTTTCCAAAGATGAAACGATTGCAATGAGTAGATGTGCTCCGGCATGCGCGTGTGGCTAGAACATGCAGAGCACTATGACGAGGACCCGCTACCGTTGAGGAAGCATGGGAGATAACGACCGCGGGCCCCAAGTCAACAGGGGGTGCCGGGGACACGAGATGTCCCCGGCTCAACAAGATCGAGGAATGGGACTAATCGATCTTGTTGTTGGTCAGACCGGCGCGGAACACGGTGGCGTCGCCATCGGCCTGGCTCGGATCGTAGAGGTTCAGGGCAGCCACATACATGGCGGCAGCGGTGACCAGGTCGTCCTTGTAGGTGACCTCGTTGGGGGCGTGAGCCTGAGACTCGGCACCCGGGCCGAAGCCGACGCAGGGGATGCCATAGCGGCCCTGGATGGAAACGCAGTTCGTGGAGAAGGTCCACTTGTCGCACAGCGGACGACCGGTGCGCTTGTCCATGCTGGGCTCGCAGCCGATGCGCTCGTCACCGAACATGGCCTTGTGGGCGTCGACGAGGGCCTTGACGTGCGGAGCGGTCTCCTTGTTGATCCACGTGGGGAAGTAAGCCTCGGTCTCGTAAACCTCGCCGGTCCAGGACGGACGGTCGTACATGTACATGGAGACCTTCACGTCGTCGCCGTACTTCTTGGCGGCCGGCAGGTTACGGATCTCGTCCAGGCAGGACTCCCAGGTCTCACCGGCGGTCATGCGACGGTCGATGGAGATGGCGCAGGAGTCAGCGACGGCGCAGCGGCTGGGGCTGGTGTAGAAGATCTGGCTGACGGTGCAGGTGCCGCGGCCCAGGAAGCGGGCATCCTCAAAGTGCTCGGGGTTGTACTTGGGGTCGAGCATCTTGACGAGGCCCTTGATGTCGGTCGACTCGTCGCAGCCGTTGTTGTTGAGGGCGCGGACGTCGGCGATGATGTCGGCCATCTTGTAGATGGCGTTGTCGCCGCGGTCGGGAGCGGAACCGTGGCAGGAGGTGCCGTGAACGTCGACGCGGATCTCCATGCGGCCGCGGTGACCGCGATAGATGCCGCCGTCGGTGGGCTCGGTGGAAATGACGAACTCGGGCTTAATGCCGTCCTTGTTGTAGATGTACTGCCAGCACATGCCGTCGCAGTCCTCTTCCTGGACGGTGCCGACGACCATGATCTTGTAGCCCTCGGGGATGAGGCCCATGTCCTTCATCATCTTGGCAGCATAGGTAGCAGAAGCCATGCCGCCCTCCTGGTCGGAGCCGCCGCGGCCGTAGATGATATCGTCGGTTTCGTAGCCCTGATAGGGGTCGGCCTCCCAGTTGTCCCGGTTGCCGATGCCCACGGTGTCCACATGGGAGTCCAGAGCGATGATCTTGTCGCCCTCGCCCATCCAGCCGATGACGTTGCCCAGCTTGTCGAACTCGACCTTGTCATAACCCAGAGCCTTCATCTCCTCGGCGATGCGATGCACCACGCCCTTCTCCTCACAGGACTCGGAAGGAATGGCGATCATGTCACGCAGGAACTTGACCATAGCGGGCTTATAGCCCTCGGCTGCTTTTTTGATGGCTTCGAAATCCATAGTATACCTCCGTTAAAATTTTATGATCGTGACAGACGTATTCAGACAAATTATTTACCCTTACAGCACCATCATACCACAGTCCCGGCAGATGTCAAACAAAAATTCATGAAACCAAAAAGTTTTTCTGAATGAGGCATTGATTTCTGCGAAAAGTGTGGTATCATGTAGCTGTGAAAGATTCAAAACAGGAGGCGGATACATGGAGACAAGACGGCTGGAAACGCTGAAGCAGATCGCCGCCGGTGTGGCGGCCCAGTTCGGGAGCAACTGCGAGGTGGTGATCCACGACGTATCGGGCAACCGGCCGGATCACACCATCGTACACATCGAAAACGGCCATGTATCCGGCCGTAAGGTGGGCGACGGAGCGTCGCAGGTGGTGCTGGACCAATTGGCCCGGCAGGACGAGCAGCCAAAGGATCACCTGTGCTATCTGACCCGTACCCCGGATGGCAAGATCCTCAAGTCCTCGTCGCTGTACATCCGCAACAGCCGGGGCGGCGTGGTAGCCATCTTCTCCATCAACTACGATGTGTCGGGGCTGATGATGATCCAGAACACCATCGGGGAGCTGCTTTCTACCCGTGACAAGGAGCAGACGGAGCCGGAGCGCATCATCAACGTCAACGCCGTCCTCGACGAGCTCATCGACCAGTCGGTGGCCATGGTGGGAAAGCCTGTGGCCCTGATGAACAAGGAGGACAAGGTTCGGGCCATCCAGTTTCTGAACCAGTCGGGGGCCTTTCTGGTGACCAAGTCCGGCGACAAAGTGGCAAAATACTTCGGTATTTCCAAATATACCCTATATTCCTACATCGACGCAAACAAAGACGGAGACAAATGAAACAGGAGGAAAAAACATGATCGATCTGTCCATCAACAAGGTTGGCTTGGAGCATAACATCCAGAAGGCCAAGGAGAACCACATTATCATCCCCACCATTGCTCAGATGCAGAACCCCGATCTGATCCCGGAGAAGATCAAGGCCAAGCTTTCCACCACCGGCCTGTGGGACGTGGATCCCGTGAACCTGTTCCGTATTTCCTGGCACAACGAGGCCAAGGAGAGCGGCGGCCTGTTCCAGGCGGTCCCCAACTATGTGGAGATCCCCACCAAGCTCTCCGGCGTTCCCTGCCGTATCGTTGCCATGTCCGGCAAGTGGTTCCCCACCGGCTGCCACAAGGTGGGCGCTTCCTTCGGCTGTCTGGCTCCCCGTCTGGTGACCGGACAGTTTGACGCCACCTATCATCACGCCGTATGGCCCTCCACCGGCAACTACTGCCGTGGCGGCGCCTTCAACTCCAAGCTGCTGGCCTGTGAGTCCGTGGCGATCCTGCCGCAGGATATGTCCCGTGAGCGCTTTGACTGGCTCAAGAGCATCGCCGGTCAGATCATCGCTACCCCCGGCTGCGAGTCCAACGTCAAGGAGATTTTTGATAAGACCTGGGAGCTGAAGAAGGATCCCACCATGATGATCTTCAACCAGTTTGCTGAGATGGGCAACCCCCTGTGGCACTACAACGTTACCGGCTACGCTCTGGCAGACCTGTTCGAGGCCATCAAGAAGCCCGGTCAGAACTTCGCCGGCGCCTGCTTCACCTCCGGCTCCGCCGGCACCATGTCCGCCGGCGATCTGCTGAAGGAGCGCTATCCCCACCTGAAGCTGGCCGTGGGCGAGGCTCTGCAGTGCCCCACCATTCTGGATAACGGCTTCGGCGGCCACCGCATCGAGGGCATCGGCGACAAACACATCCCCTGGATCCACAATGTGAAGAACACCGACATGGCCATCGCCATCGACGACGAGGACTCCCAGCGCCTGCTGCGCCTGTTCAACACCCCGGAGGGCAAGCAGTACATGAAGGACGAGCTGGGCATGAGCGCCGAGGAGATCGAGAAGATGAGCTGGCTGGGCATCTCCGGCATCGCCAACGTGCTGTGCTGCATCAAGATGGCCAAGTACTATGAGCTCACCGAGAACGACGTGGTGGCCACCGTCCTCACCGACTCCGCCGTGATGTACGGCAGCCGCATTGAGGAGCTGAATCAGCAGCACGGCGCCTACAGCGCCCACGAGGCTGCTCTGGATCACGCCGTGCATATGCTGGGTCTCAAGACCGACAGTATGCTGGAGCTGACCTACACCGAGCGCAAGCGTGTCCACAACCTGAAGTACTACACTTGGGTGGAGCAGCAGGGTATGGACGTGGAGGACCTGAACGCCCAGTGGTACGACACCAAGAACACTTGGGATGCCGTTCACGCTCAGGCCAAGGAGCTGGATCAGCTGATCTGCGAGTTCAACGAGGCCACCGGCCTGCTGAAGGCTCTGTAAGCACGAATCACCCCACAAGACGCCGCAGGGGCGGGACCTCCGTCCCGCCCCTGCGTTTTTATTCCTCTTGGGATAGAATGATCTCCTCGGCCTCCTGCATCCCGGCGATCAGAAGCGCTCTGGCCTCCTGATAGCGCTGTTGGTCGATGGCGTCGATGGCATCTGCGGTCCGGGCGCACAGAACAGTGTAGTATGCGGGGAAGTTCTGGCTGTTCTCCAAGCGTTCCACCT
This sequence comes from uncultured Collinsella sp., assembly GCA_900550835.1. Classification (GTDB taxonomy): domain Bacteria; phylum Actinomycetota; class Coriobacteriia; order Coriobacteriales; family Coriobacteriaceae; genus Collinsella. The sequence continues at coordinate 8,461 of URTP01000049.1, forward strand.
CCTTTGGGCCGAGGATCCAAGTCCCCCGGCGTATGGTTTTCGACCATTTTATCGCACGGCATTACAAAATGCAACACATTACGCAATACTTAATGTACCATTTATTGAAGCACAAAATGTAGGTACAATTTGTCATGTAAAAAAGTGACAAGGAGTGCCTATCATGCGTAAATTCAAGATCCCCAGTCCACCCAGTTCTACCACGAAATCCATCCGCTTTCCCAACACCGTCATCAGGGAGGTGGAGGAGGCCATTCAGGGAACGGACTGCACCTTCAACGCCTTTGTGGTGGAGGCGGTGCGGGTGGCACTGGAGAATTTACGGGAAGAAGACTGAATCTTATAGAACGAGGTGTCACCATGAAAAACGTGAAATACGGAAAGTGCGTCCGCTGCGGCAAAACCTATGAGGCCACTCCGGATCTGACCAACTGCCAGTGCGGCGGTATTCTGGACATCGTCTACGACTACGACTACATCAAGTCCGTCCTCACCAAGGAGAAGCTGGCCCGGCGGGAGAACCGCTCCATGTGGCGTTACCGGGAGCTGCTGCCGGTGGAGGAGACTACCCCCGACACCCCTCTGCGAGTGGGCTGGAGCCCTCTGTACGACGAGCCTAATCTGGCCCGTGCGCTGGGGATCCGCAAGCTGTGGGTGAAGGATGACGGTCAGAACCCCACGGCGTCCCTGAAGGATCGGGCCAGTGCCATGGCTGTGGCCAAGGCCTATGAGGCGGGCGCCAAGACCATCGCCTGCTCCTCCACCGGCAATGCCGCCAGCTCTCTGGCGGGCAACGCCGCCGCTGCGGGCTTCAAGACCTATATCTTCGTGCCGGAGCGGGCTCCCAAGGGCAAGGTAGCCCAGCTGATGATCTTCGGGGCCAATGTCATCTCCGTCAAGGGCAACTACGAGGAGACCTTCAAGATGTCCGCCGAGGCCATCGAGAAGTACGGCTGGTACAACCGCAACGCTGCCATCAACCCGTATCTCTCTGAAGGGAAAAAGACCGTGGCCCTGGAGATCGCCGAGCAGCTGAACTGGGAGATGCCGGACTATCTGGCCATCTCCGTGGGCGACGGCTGCACCATCGCCGGCGTGTGGAAGGGCTTCAAGGATCTGTATGCCATCGGATTCATCGACAAGCTGCCCCGGCTCATCTCCGCCCAGTCCTACGGCTGCTACCCCATCAACCGGGCCATTCAGGAGAATAAGCCGTGGGAGCCCATGGAGGAGAACACCATTGCCGACTCTATCTCTGTGGGTGTACCCCGCAACGCCGACAAGGCGCTGGCGGCCATTCGGGAGTCCAAGGGCTTGGCCATCTGCGTCACCGACGAGGAGATCTTGGCGGCGCAGCGGCTGCTGGGGCGCACCTGCGGCGTGTTCGGTGAGCCTGCCGGTGTCACCGGTACGGCGGCGCTGAAGAAGGCCTGTGAGCAGGGTCTCATCGAGAAGGATGCCACGGTGGTATCGGTGGTCACCGGCAACGGCCTGAAGGACGTGGCCAACGCCATCAAGTCCGCCGGGGAGCCTCTGCACATCGAGCCGGATCTGGATCTGATGGTGGAGGGCTTTGCCCAGCGGGGCGTCACCGTGGAATAAGCTGTCTCATGAAACAAAACAGTCTGCTGTGTGCAAGGAATGTGCGCAGCAGGCTGTTTTTTCATAGATGGACCGTTTTTTGCGATTTTTCTTGAAAATATACCGGGATAAGGGTATAATATTCTTGAGTACTTATACACAAAAATCGTTTGGAAAGGAAGGACCGGTATGTATCAGGTAGGCGACCGGGTGGTTCACCCCATGCACGGGGCGGGGATCATCGAAAGTATCGTGCAGGAACGGCTGGGCGGACAGCTGGGCAGCTACTACGTGTTCCGAATGCCCTCCGGCGGGCTGACGCTGAAGATCCCCACAGGCAGCTGCGGGGCCATCGGTGTCCGGGCCCTGTCCACCTCCGGACGCATCCGGGAGGTACTGAGCGCCATTCCGGGGCTGGAGATCGACCGCACCAGCAACTGGAACCGACGCTATCGGGAGAACCTGAACCGGCTGAAGAGCGGTGACCTGCTGGAGGTGGCCCGTGTCATCAAGGGCCTTATGTGGCGGGACCGGGAGAAGGGCCTTTCCAACGGTGAGCGCAAGATGCTCCACAGCGCCAAACAAATATTGGTATCCGAGGTGGTGCTGGTGGAGGGACATACCTATCCCGATGCGGAGCAGCGCATTGAGCAGGCCATGATGACGGGAGCGAAGAACGAATGAAGCTATTTGATCGGCTGGGGAAGCTGCGGGATAGGCGCCGCCCCTACTGTACCATGATCGTACCGGCAGCGGGGGAATCCCGGCGCATGGGCGGCGGCAACAAGCTGCTGCTGCCGCTGGAGGGGGAGCCGGTGCTGGCCCACACCCTCCGGGCCATCGACGCCGCCACGCTGGTGGACGAGATCATACTGGCCACCCGGACGGAGTGTCTGGCGGAGATGGCGGAGCTGTGCCAGCGCTGCGGACTGCAAAAGCCCGTGCGTGTGGTGGTGGGCGGTGAGACCCGCACTCACTCGGTGCTGGCGGCGGCGCTGGAGGCCAACGAAAAGGCCCGGCTCATCGCTGTACATGACGGGGCAAGGCCCCTGATCCGCCCGGAACAGATCGACGAGCTGATCCGCTTCGGGGAGCGCACCTATGCCGCCGCCCCGGCGGTGCCGGTGACGGATACCGTTAAGCGGGCAGAGCCGTCCACGGGCCGGGTGCTGGAGACACCGGACCGGGCGGCCCTCTTTGCCGTGCAGACCCCGCAGGTGTTTCAGGCGGAGCTGCTGAAGGCGGCGCTCCAGTCGGCGGTGAACGCCGAGGTGACTCTGACGGACGACTGCTCCGCTGTGGAGCGGCTGGGCAAGGAGGTCTATCTCACCGCCGGGGATCCGGAGAACATCAAAATCACTACGCCGCTGGACCTGCGTCTGGCGGAGGCCATTCTGGCCGAGAGGAGGAAACAGGCATGACAGGACTGCGGGTAGGACACGGGTACGACGTCCACCGTCTGGCACAGGGGAGGCCTCTGATCTTAGGCGGTGTTACCATCCCGTGGGAGAAGGGGTTGGACGGCCACTCCGATGCGGACGTGCTGACCCATGCGGTGATGGATGCCCTGCTGGGCGCTGCCGGTATGGACGATATCGGGAGACTGTTCCCGGACTGCGACAATGCCTTTCTGAACATCTCCAGCCTGACGCTGCTGGAGCGGGTGATGAAGGCCCTGCAGGAGTTCCTGCGGCCGGAGTTTATCAACCGTGTGGACGAGATCGTATATTTCCACCAGCTGACGGAGGAGAACTTCCGGGGCATCGCCGGGATCATGCTGGAGGAACTGAAGACGGCGCTGGAGGAGAAGGGGTATCACTTCACCTACGACGATGCGCTGGTGGACTATCTGGTGAAGAAATCCTATTCGGCGGCCTATGGAGCACGGAACCTGCGGCGGTGCATTCAGAAGGATGTGGAGGACCCCATGGCGGCCCGTATCATCGAGAGCTATGAGACGCCCATCACACAGATCAAGGCAACCGCAGAGGATGGGGCTGTAAAGCTCTACACACTGTAATGAAGGAGGGGGCGTACCATGCTGTTTCGTAAGAAGATCGAGCCCCGGTGCAGCTACTGCGCCAGAGGCGGGCGTGCCAATGACCATGAGGTCATCTGCGCCAAGAAGGGCATCGTGCCGGCGGAGTCCCACTGCGGTGCGTTCCGCTACGATCCCTTGAAGCGGGTGCCGCCCCGTCCGGCGAAGCTGGAGACGGAGGAGCTGCGGCAGGAGGATTTCCAACTATAAGAGAAAGCCCGGAAGCGATGCTTCCGGGCTTTTGCGTGAGAGTCAGACGATATCGTAGAGCTGGCGCAGGTCGGTGATGCGGTAGTCGATGCGGAGGCCTTCCGGCAGGGTGGTGCCGTGGGGGTCGTACCAGCAGCAGGGGATGCCGGCGTTGTTGGCGCCCCGGATATCGCTGGAGGGGGCTCCCGTGACGAGCAGGGCGTGGTGGTCCGTCACCTTGCTACC
>URTP01000050.1 GCA_900550835.1 uncultured Collinsella sp.
GCTTGCCGGCATGGGCGGAGCCGCCGCGACCGGTGCCGCCGTGGGCCTAGGCGCCGCAGCCGGTATCGCCTCCAACATGGCGAGCACTCGCGCCCCGCAGCGCCCGCTCGCCCAGCTCGTCGACGTCGTGAGCGGCGAGAGCCATAGCATCACCTCCGCACAGGTGACCATCGGTCGCGAGCGCTCAGTTTCCGACATTGCCCTGCGCGACCCCAACGTGTCGCGCCGCCACGCCCAGCTCACCTTTACGGGCTCGGATTGGTCGATCGAGGACCTCAATTCCACCAACGGCACGCTCGTCAACAACCGCCGCATTACGCGCTGCCCGCTGCGCAACGGCGATCTGCTGACGTTTGGCCTGAGTACCTTTGAATTTAGGGGATAGTCGCTTATGAACATCGATATCGTCCTTTTTGCAGGCCGCATCGTCCTGGTCGCCCTGCTCTATATCTTCCTGTTCGCCGTCATGAAGACCGGCGTGGGACTCGTGCGCGGGCAGCGCCGCGACTCGGCTATCTGGACGATCGATGTGGACAAGGGCCCGCGCGGTATCCGCGGCATCCACGTAGACATGCTCGGCCCCGTCATCGTCGGTCGCTCTCCGTCTTCGGACATCTGCATCAACGAACCGTTCGTCTCGGCCTCGCATGCGCGCTTTTCGCTGCAGGGCCCGGCGCTCATCATCGAGGACCTCAACTCGCTTAACGGCACGCTCGTCAACGGCCGCCAGCTCGTGGAGCCCGCGACGCTGCGTGAGGGCGACGAAGTCCAGATTGGCGACGTGGTCATGAAGGTGAACCGTCGATGATCGACGAGGAGAACAAGTCCGCAACTATGACCGAGGCACCGGCCGCCGCCACAGCTGCGCCAGCCCACGCCGCTCCGGCGGGCTCCGCACCCGTGGAGCCCGAGGACACCGTGTTCTCCCTGCCTCTTTCGCAAGTAACGCATGATATTTCGGATCTCGCCGATAACGAGGACGAAGAGGATGCCGTAGCGGCGCCCATCGGCGCACATGCTGCGGAACAGCCCACAGCGCCCGAAGCAACCCCGGCGCCGGCTCACTTTGCAGAGCCCGTCGCCGCGGCAATCAACGAGAGCGCTGCGGTGTTTGCGGCACCCGAGCCCGCCGCGCCGGCGTTTCCCATAGCCCCGGCATCCGAGGTTGCGCCCGCGTCTACGCCGGCGCCCGAGCCTATAGACGTCAGCCCGCAAGATGACGAGCCGACCGCCCGCGTTTCCGAGGAGCCCGACTCCCCGGACACCGGCGATTCCGAATCAAACGCCGAGACCGACACCGTCTCTCCCGGTGACACAGCCGAGATCGACGTTGCCGCCGTTGAGGCCAAGCTCAAAGACCCCGGGTCGACCATGAGCTTTGAGCCCCTGACCGAGGAGCGCATCGAGACCGACTCGACCTATGATGCCGGCACCACCACGCAACTCATGTGGGGCGCCCGCTCTGACGTTGGCTGCGTACGCCCGCACAATGAGGATTCCTACCTGGTGCAGTCGCCGCTCTTTTGCGTATGCGACGGCATGGGCGGTCACGCCGCCGGCGAGGTAGCCTCTTCCATTGCCGTCGAGACTATTGCCAAGACGGCCCCGCAGTCCGCCGACGCAGCACGCCTGGCCGCAGCCGTCGAGGCAGCCAACGCCGCCGTAATCGAGGCGGCCCTGAACGGCCTGGGCAAGCCCGGCATGGGCTGCACAGCCACTTGCGCCTATATCGAAAACGACACGCTCGCCATCGCCCACGTGGGTGACTCTCGCGCCTACCTGCTCCACGAGGGCACGCTCATCCGCGTGACCCGCGACCACTCCTACGTGGAGGAGCTCGTGGACGCCGGTGAGATTACGGCAGACGAGGCTCGCGTCCACCCAAACCGCTCGGTCATCACCCGTGCGCTGGGCTCGGACCCCGCCATGTATGCCGACCACTTCACTCTGCATATCGAGGAAGGCGACCGCCTGATCCTGTGCTCCGACGGCCTTTCGAGCATGATTCCCGATAGCGATATCGAGAACATCGCCACGCAGTCCTCAACCGCGCAAATCTGCGTCGACAACCTAGTGGACGCGGCGCTTGCCGCCGGCGGCCACGACAACGTGACCGTAGTAGTCGTTGACCTGGTTGACGATGGCGTTATGCGCGAGGCGCAACGCGTGCGTCGCCGCAACGTCACCATCGGCGTCGTCTTAGGTCTCGTCTTGGTGCTGGCGGCTGCCATCTGGGCCTACACGGGTGTCACCGGCTCGTACTACCTGGGTACCTACCAGGGCAATGTCGCCGTCTGGCGCGGCCTGCCCGGCAAGCCGCTCGGACTCAAGCTCCACTGGCTCGAAAGCGAAACCAGTATCAAGCTGTCCGACCTGCCCGAAGACACGCAAAACCGCCTCAAGGCGGGCATTCCGCAAACAAGTGTCGACGATGCGCAGGACACGATATCCAAGTACCGCCACCAGATCGACGAGGAGCAGACCCGCCAGGTGATCGACGCGCAAACGATTCGCGACAACACCGACCAGGGATCGACCTCCGAATCAGATTCCGAGAAAACCGCCGAACAGTCCGCCGAGGCCGAAGCCTCCGAAAAGAACTAGAAAGGGAGTGCCGCTTATGAGTCGCCGCAACACCGAGCTGCTCTTGCTCATCGCCTCGGCGTTCCCCGTCATCCTGCTGTATGCGATGTACGTCCTCACCGCGGGCGCTGCCATCTCCTTTGAGACGCTCGCCGTACCGATCGGCCTCTTTGCCGCCTTTGCCGCGGCCCACATTGCCGTGCGCATCTTGGCGCCCGGTGCCGACCCCGCCATCCTGCCCATTGTCTTTGTGCTTTCGGGCATCGGCATCACGTTCGTGACGCGTCTCGCCCCCGCTCTCGCCATCTCACAGCTCATCATCCTGTTTGTCTCGGTGGCCCTGATGGTGGGAACGCTCGCGTTGGTTAAGAACCTCGACGTAGTCATGCGCTACAAGTACACCTTTGGCATTATCGGCATCATTCTGTTGATGCTGCCTATCTTTATCGGCACCACGATCTCGGGCTCCAAGCTGTGGATTCGCATCGCGGGCTTTACCATCCAGCCCGGCGAGTTCGCCAAGGTCTTTATCGTGCTGTTCCTGGCCGGGTACCTGGCCGAGAACCGCGAGCTGCTCTCCATCTCCAACCGCAAGATCTTAGGTCTTAAGATCCCTCGCCTGCGACTGCTGCTGCCGCTGTTTGCCGTGTGGGGTGTGTGCCTGCTCGTCGTCGTCTTCGAACGCGATCTGGGTTCGGCCGTGCTGTTCTACACCATCTTCTTGCTGATGCTCTACGTTGCCACGGGACGATTCTCGTATGTCGTTATCGGCCTTGCGCTCTTAGCCGTTGGAGCCGTGGGCGCCTACAAGTTCCTGTCTCACGTTCAGGTGCGTTTCCAGGTTTGGGTCGATCCGTTTAAGGACGCCCAGGGCCAGGGCTACCAGATCGTCCAGTCGCTCTTCTCGCTTGCCGATGGCGGTCTGGTCGGTGTTGGTATCGGCAACGGCATGGCCAACAACATCCCTGTCGTCGAGTCCGACTTTATCTTCTCGGCCATCGGCGAGGAGATGGGCCTTTTGGGCGGCGGCGCCGTGCTCATCCTGTTTATGCTCTTTGCCGTGCGTGGCCTCACCACGGCTGCCCGCGCTAAATCCGACCTCGCCGCCTTTAGCGCCACGGGCCTTACGGCCGCCATCAGCTTCCAGGCCTTTTTAATCGTGGGCGGCGTTACCCGCCTGATCCCGCTGACCGGCGTCACCCTACCCTTTATGAGCCAGGGCGGTTCCTCGCTGCTGGCAAGCTTTATCATCGTCGCGCTCCTGCTGCGCGCCGGTGACGAAGCGACCGGACGCGAGGCCGAGCTTACCGGCACCGGCACTATGGCCGCCATCACCGATGATCAGGTCGCATCTGCCGCCGCCCCGACGGGCACGCGCTTTGCCACCTCGTCTTCCTACGGCAGCGGCAGCCATTCCGTCGTCTCGCGCATGCGCCGTCGCCTGCTCGACACGCCTGAATCCGGTGTGCTCGGCCGCGTTGCGCTCGCCAACCGTCTAACCCGTGCGGTGCTCGCCTTTACGGCGCTATTCGCCATCCTTATCGGCAACCTCACCTATGTCCAGGTCATCAAGGCCAAGGACTATCAGGACATGCCGACCAACAACCACACCATCGCCCGCTCCAAGTACATCCAGCGCGGTTCCATCATCACGTCCGACGGCGTGACGCTGGCCGAGTCGCTGCAGCAGGAGGACGGCACCTACGTACGCTCCTACCCCAACGGTAACCTGGCAGCGCACGTGGTTGGCTACGTGAGCCAGCAGTATGGCACCACCGCCATCGAGAGCGTCATGAACGACACGCTCACCGGTTCTAAGGACTACTCCAGCTGGAACAACGCCATCGCGTCGCTCGCGGGCCAGACCCAGCCGGGCAACACCGCCAAGCTCACCATCGACTCGCGCATCCAGACGGCGGCCGAGCAGGCACTCAAGGGCTTTAAGGGCGCTGTAGTGGTCATCGACCCGCGTACCGGCGCGGTGCTCGCATGTGCCAGCTCGCCCACCTACGACAACACCAACATCGACGCCCTACTGCAGGCTGGCGGCGGCGAGGACGGCTCTATGTACAATCGCGCCATGGACGCGCTGTACACGCCGGGCTCCACGTTTAAGGTCGTTACGCTTTCCGCGGCACTCGAGACCGGCACCGCCAGCCTTACCAGCACCTACCAGGCGCCCTGCTCCATGGACATCGGCAACGCACCGGTCACCAACTATGCCAACGAGAGCTACGGCACCATCAGCCTGCAGCAGGCCTTTGCCGTGTCCTCCAACGTCGTCTTTGGCCAGGTGGCAAACGAAGTTGGCGCAAACACGCTCGTGCAGTTTGCCAACGCCTTTGGCTACGGCCAAAAGCTCGGCCAGGACCTGACCTCCGCGGCCTCCATCATGGCAGACCCGTCGCTCATGACCGAGTGGGAGACCGCTTGGGCCGGCGCCGGCCAGCCTGTCGGCATGGACCACACGCCCGGCCCGCAGACCACCGTCATGCAAAACGCCGTGATTGCCGCCGCCATCGCTAACAGTGGCGTGGTCATGGACCCGTACTTTGTAGCCCAGGTACTCGCCCCGGACGGAACTGTGGTCAAGACCACGCAGTCCCGCTCGCTGGGTCAGGCCGTCAGCTCCGCCACGGCCGACCAGGTCAAGCAGGCCATGCTCGCCGTCGTCCAGTCCGGTACCGGCACCGATGCCCAGGTCCCCGGCGTCAAGGTCGCCGGCAAGACCGGCTCGGCCGAGATCGGCGGCACCAACGTCAACTCGATGTTCGTTGGCTTTGCACCTTACGATTCACCCACGGTCGCCATCTCGGTGGCCTTGGAGGATTACGACAAACACGACGTCAAGGCGGCCAAGATTGCCGGCATCGTCCTGACCGCGGCGCTCGCCGCACAGGGAGCGTGATGCCCATGATTGAATCGGACACCCGAGGCGCGCCGCGGCCGAAGAGTTAGCGGCAACGCGCCACACGGCCCCAGCGGCCACATCGTAGGTACTACACACATCGTTGAGCGAATAGTTATGTTAGGAGCAGGAATGGAACAGAGGGTCCTCGGGGGAAGATACCTCCTCAAGGATAAGGTGGGGACAGGCGGCATGGCGACCGTCTTCCGTGCGCAGGACCAGGTCCTCGACCGCACGGTAGCCGTCAAGATCATGCTGCCGCAGTATGCTGGCGACGCAACCTTCGCCGCACGCTTTAAGCAGGAGGCCCAGGCAGCAGCCGGTCTCTCCTCCCCCTATATCGTGGGCGTCTACGATTGGGGCAAGGACGGCGACACCTATTACATCGTCATGGAGTACCTGCGCGGCACCGACCTTAAGAGCGGCATCAAGAGCCACGGCGCCCTCGACCCCAAGAAGGTCGCCCAGATCGGCTCGCAGATCAGCTCCGCGCTTTCGGTCGCCCACAAGCACGAGATCATCCACCGCGACATCAAGCCGCAGAACATCATGGTGCTGCCCGACGGCAACATCAAGGTGATGGACTTTGGCATCGCGCGCGCCAAGAACAGCCACCTCACGCAAGACAACAACGTGCTGGGAACCGCCCACTACGTCAGTCCCGAGCAGACCCGTGGTCAGGACCTCGGCCCCACCTCGGATATCTACTCGCTGGGCGTCGTGATGTACGAGTGCGCCACCGGCCGCGTGCCCTTTGACGGTGATGACGCCATCTCAGTCGCACTCAAGCAGGTCAACGAGCTGCCTATTCCGCCGAGCCAGATCAACTCCGGTGTCGACGCCGACCTTGAGCGTATCATCCTCAAGTGCATGGAGAAGGACCCGGCAAACCGCTTCCAGACCGCCGACGAGCTGCGTCAGGTGCTCAACAGCTACCTGTCGGGCCGTGCCGTCAACATCTCGGAGCCCACGCGCATCATCGGTGCACCCGGTGAACTGGGCGCCACCAAGACTCGCGAGCTTTCCGATCAGACGCGCGCCATGGTACGTCCCGTCTCGGGCGTGAGCGGCCAGAATACCGCCCGTAGCTCGGTTTCGGGCTCCACCGGCTCCTACGAGGTCGAAAAGCCCAAATCCAACAAGAACAAGATCATCGCCGCCGTGGTGGCAGCCGTTGCCGTCATCGGTATCGTGGTGGCCTTTGCCACAGGACTCTTTGGCGGCGAGCAGGTCCCCGTGCCCGACGTGCTGGGCAAGGACCAGCAGACTGCCGTCGAGCTGATCAAGGAAGCCGGCCTCGAGGTCGGCACCATCGACCAAAGCTACAACGACGATGTCGACGAGGGCAAGGTCGCCGAGCAGACGCCCAACGGCCACACCAAGAAGGCCAAGGGCACCAAGGTGAACCTGGTGATCTCCAAGGGCCCCAAGCCCTCCGAGAAGGTTGAGGTTCCCCAGCTTGTCGGTCTAACCAAGGACCAGGCAGAGGCGGCACTGGCAAGCGTTGGCCTAAAGGGCAACGCCACCGAGGAGGCCAACGAGGCCGATGAGGGCCAGGTCTTTGAGCAGGGCACCGACGCCGGTAAGGAAGTCGAGAAGGGCACGACCATCTCGTACAAGGTCTCGAGCGGCCCGGATACCACGTCCGTCCCCGACCTGACCGACATGACCGAGGCCCAGGCGCGCAACGCCCTCGATATGGCAGGCTTTGGCGTCGACGTGAGCTACCAGGAGAACGACTCGGTTACCGAGGGCACCGTAATCAGCTGGAACCCCAGCGGCAAGCAGAAGCCCGGTGCCACGATTACCGTCGTCATTGCCAAGAAGTCCGGCAAGGCCACCGTCCCGGGCAACCTGTACGGCAAGAGCATTTCCGCCGCCGTCACCGCGCTCAACAACGCCGGCTTCTACAACATCGCGTTCTGCGATCAGAACGGCAACCCCGTGAGTGGCAACGAAAACGCCACCGTCACGGGCGTCTCCCCCACCGGCAAGCAGTCCACCGACAGCACGATTACGCTGACGGTTGCACTTTCTGGCTCGGGTTCGGGTTCAGGCACGAGCACGGGCGACGATTCCGGTACGACCAACTAGTCGCAACCCAACCGCTCATTACGGCTCTCGCCGCAAACATATTCGCTCACAGGCGCCCGCTTGCTCCCCCAGCAAGCGGGCGCTTCGTTTTTGACATGGCATGAACCAGAAGAGCCCGGCACCGTGGTGGTACCGGGCTCGACAAATCTCTGGTGCCCCCGGGCGGATTCGAACCGTCGACACCCGCTTTAGGAGAGCGGTGCTCTATCCCCTGAGCTACGGAGGCATGTTGTATTAGTGTAGCAGATTTACGCCGCTGTAATGCAGCGTATACCCACTCTTCGAAGTTGCGGTGGAACAGCCCTCCGGAAAGTGCGTCCCACTATCCAGGCGAATTCTGGGTCAGACTTTCCCCATGAGACCTTGCTAGGAAACTGTGACCCAGAATTTCGGCTCGAAACGGGACACGGTTTCCCAAACGACCCCGTTCCGGAAACTACATCCCGGAATCGACGCTCGAACTGGGATGCACTTTCCCGATCGAGCCACATGGGAGACTGCGCCCCACTTTGAGGGGGCGCTCTTTAATGACTACTTGCCTTTGTGGAAAAGGTTTTTGATAACGGAGGGGATGCTCTTGGCGCCCTTGGCCGTCACATCGATAAAGTCGGGCGAACGCACGAGCTTATCCTCGTCGACGTACTTACGGACCGCGCGAAGCGTCTCTTTATCGTCGCGCGTCGAAAACGTAAAGTGGCCGTTGTCCTTGGTGAAGATAGCAAAACGCGTAATCTTCTTGGTGCCGCGCAAAACCTCGGCGGCGATATAGTCGACCTCGTCCCACGGGATTTGAATATAATCCTCGGGATTGCGCTCGTTATAGTACTCAAACGCCTTATTGCCCACCATCACGTTACCGTGGCTGGTAAGCCCCATAAGGCAGGTTGCCGGCGTCGTCAGATCGACCGTGCTGTTCTGAGATTGCGCCATACGCGCCTCGCCCTCCAATAAAAACAATCGGACCGCATCCAGTGTACCCACCGGGTGCGGTCCGTTTCAATGGCTCAAAAGCTCTTGCCTAGCAATTCTCGGTCTTAAGCCGAAACGTGCTTACATGAAGCCGCAGACGCGACCGATGATGCCGACGGCAAAGAGAGCCAGGATGATGACGATCGGGCTGACCTTCTTCTTGAGGAGCTTGCAGACCAAGAGAGTCAGGCACACGGCGGCAAGACCGGGGATGAGCTGATCGAGGTTGGCCTGAAGCGTGGTGACCTTCACCGGGTCGAGTGCGGTGGCACCGACAGAGCTGTACATCGTCAATGCCTGCTTGACGCCCTCGGCGCCGGCGGGCAGATTAGCCCAGTCGATATAGGCGCCAGCGGACTGCGTGACCTTGGAGACGATCGGGGTAAAGGAGATGGACACCCAGCGCTCGACCAGGGCGCCGATGATGAACATACCCAGGATGGAAGCGCCCTCGGTGACCTTGCCCATCAGACCGCCGGAGAGGTCCTTGGCGATGGAGGAGCCGACCTTGTAGCCAAACTCCTGCGTGTACCACAGGAAGGCGTAACGGATGATGTTCCACGCGAAGAAGAACAGCAGCGGACCGGCGATGCTGCCGGACAGGGCCAGGGAAGCGCCCAGTGCGCCCAGAATCGGGCGAAGGGTGAACCAGAAGGCGGGGTCGCCGACGCCGGCGAGCGGGCCCATCATACCGACCTTGACGCCCTGAATGGCGACGTCGTCAATCGGAGCACCGTTGGCGCGCTCCTCCTCGAGGGCGAGGGTAACGCCAATGACGGGGGCGGAAACATAGGGGTGGGTGTTATAGAACTCCAGGTGGCGCTTAAGAGCGGCAATCTGGTCATCCTTGCTGGTGTAGAGCTTCTTGATCGCAGGGATCATTGCGAAGCACCAGCCGCCGTTCTGCATACGCTCGTAGTTCCACGAGCCCTGAAGGAACTGATGACGGAAGCAAACCTTCTTACGGTCAGCCTTGGTGAGCTGAATCTTGTTCTCTGCCATATGTATCACTCCCCTCCTACTCGTAATCGTTCAGAATGTCGCCGAGCGGGTCACCGGAGCCACCGCCCATGCCGCCACCCTGCTTGGCCAGATCCTTAAGGCCAAGGTAGATGAGGGCAAGGGAGATGCCGATGAGGCCAAGGGCGATCAGCGTGAGCTGAGGGATGGCAGCAAGGACAAAGCCGAGGATGAAGAACGGCCAGGTCTCCTTGGTGGCCATCATGTTGATGACCATGGCGTAACCGACGGAAGCGACCATGCCGCCGCCGACAGCCATGCCGCCGGACAGCCAATCGGGCATAGCGTTAAGCGCGTTGGTAACAGCCTCGGCCGGGATGATGCACAGAAGTACTGCCGGGATGGCGATACGAACACCCTGCATGAGGATGCCGGCGTACTGCCAACGCTCGATGCCGGCGAAGTCGCCCTTCTCGGCGCAGGCGTCCATGCCGTGAACCATAGCGGTAGCCAGGGTACGGCAGATCATGGTCAGGAACAGACCAGCGACCGACAGCGGGACGGCGACGGCGATGGCGGCGGTAACGGCCTTGGCCGAATCGGTGGCGCCACCGTTGAGGGCGAGCACCATGATGATCGAAGAAGCGACCGAGGCCAGAGCGGCGTCAGGCGCGACGGCGGCGCCGACGTTAGCCCAGCCAAGGGCCATCATCTGGAGCGAACCGCCCAGGAGGATGCCCTCCTGAAGGTGACCGGTTACGAGACCGATAAGCGTGCATGCCACGAGCGGCTGATGGAACTGGAACTCATCCAGAATGCCTTCCATACCGGCAAGCAACGCGACAATCGCAACAAGCAGAATAGTGATTGCAGACATGTATCGGACCCTCCTTTACTATGCTTGAGCGGCCAGTTCGGCCTTAGCTTTCTTCAACATGGCGTCGAGATCCTCGGAGGAATCCGAAGGAACCTTGCGGACCTCGAACTTGACGCCCTTGGCCTTGAGAGCCTCGATGGTCTTGACATCGTCATCGCCCATAGCGACAGCGTTAGTGACGACGACCTTGCCCTTGGAGTGGGCCATGGAACCGATGTTGGCTTCCTTGATGTCGACGCCGGCCTCGATGGCCCTGAGCAGATCCTGCGGGTTCTCGAACAGCAGCATCGCCTTGGTGTCGCCAAAGCGCGTGTCCTTGACGACCTCGGCCATCTTCTTGATGGGCACGACGTTGGCGTGGACTCCCGGAGGGGCAGCCTGCTCGATCATGGTCTTGCGGAGCTCGTCGTGAGCAACGCCGTCGGAGACCACGATGATGCGGTTGGGGTTGATCTGCTTGGTCCACGTGGTGGCCACCTGACCATGCAGCAGACGCGTGTCGATACGGACGTGGGCGATCTTGATGTGCCCGTCGCCGATCACCGTTCCCGGAGGAATGGCACCCGCAGGAGCAGCGGCGGCCGCAGCCGGCTTCTTCTCCTCGGGCTCCAGAGACTCGGGCTTGACGCGCACGCCGGCCTTAGCCTCAGTCACGAGATGTTTTGCGATCGCATGTGCAGTGTTCTTTGCGTCAAAGCGCTGCGAATATGCCTCGATGAGCATAGGCAGGTTGACACCGGTGACGATAGCCCAGGAATCGTGGCCCTCGATGAGCCCGCTGATCTGATTGAACGGCGTGCCGCCCCACAGATCAACGAGGAAGAGCACCTGCTCCTGGTCCTCGAAGGAAGCGATTGCCTCCTCGACCTTGGCACGGAAGTCGTCGGGGCCCATGCTCGGCTCGAGCGAGACCACGGCAACAGACGGCTGATCGCCAAAGACCATCGAGCCCGTCTGCTTGATTCCAGCCGCCAAGTCACCATGGCTAGCAAGAACAATACTTACCATCACATAACCTCCTTTTTGTCTACGTAATTCCTACACGACAGTTATGGAGTATAGCTGCAAATACAGCAGAATTGTTCGAAAAACTGCAAAAGGTAGCATTATTTGTTTAAACGTCTTGTTTTGTTACAAGCTGATTACATTCCAGTATTTTGGCTGATTTGCTGCTGAGGATTGATAGCTGATCTATTTACATGACCGAATTGAGCACGCTGTTCATTATTGCCGGTTTTAAACAGACACAAATGTGCTCGGGTTGAGGCTATTTCGTTTAAACAGATGGTGCTTGACTAATGGTAAGGAATATGCTCTAGGAAAGTAGTCGTTGGGGACGTTCTTTAATGACTAGTCGTTTAAGAACGTCCCCAACGACTAAGTTAGGCGATGTGGAGGGGGTTGGCGGCGTCGACGGCATCGGGGGCATCGGAGAGGCCGTCGGGGGTAGCGTCTGTCGGGTCCTCGTCGGGGGTCTCGATCTGCTTGATCATGACCTCCTGGCCCTGCAGCAGATAGGTCTCGCCGCTACCGCAATGGGGGCAGGTCTTGCCGTGCTCGACCGTCGCGTAGTCGCAGCCGCACGCCTCGCAATGCGTCACGGCCTCGACGGGCTCCACGATAAGCTCCGCGCCCTGCGTGATGGACTTTTTATCTGCCGCCCAGCGCCAAGCGTCGAGCAGCAAGTCGGGAACGACGCCCGAGACCTCGCCCAGCAGCAGCGTGACGCTCGAAACGCGACGCACGCCATTGGCGCGCGCCACGTTCTCAACATCGCGAATAATGTGATAAACGATTCCCAATTCATGCAAGGTAGAAACCTTTCAACAACGGTTGATGCGATGCAAACTCAAAGCAAGGGGACAGCGAAATCTAGTCTGCACCGTCCCCTTACCCGCCATGGTTACCTATTTACGACCGAACTTGATTTTGATTGCACGCTTTAAAGCATACTTGCCAAGGCTCGGGAGCTTTTGCTCGTATTTGACCATCGTGGAGCACTCGGGGCGATCGCGATCCAGATGGATGGCATCGAACGCGCACTTGGTGGTGCACAGGCCGCAGCCGATGCCCTTGTTGGGGCCGACGATTGAGG
>URTP01000051.1 GCA_900550835.1 uncultured Collinsella sp.
GGCGCCGTCCTGCGACGGCAGCTGCGAAACGGCTGCGGCGTCGGCCTGATCAAGACCCTCGTCCACCAGCTTGCCCAGCACGAGCGGGCGAATGCCGTGCGGATCGCGGAATGCATAGAGCGCTTGCTCGTTGATGAGCGTCATGGCGTAGCCGCCGCGCACGAGCTCCATGGTCTTGCGAATGCCCTCGCGCAGATGGCCCGTACGCTGGGTAAAGTAGCCGATGAGTTTGGTCGCGACCTCGGAATCCGAATTGGAGAGGAATGGCACGCCCAGCTCGATCAGCTGGCGGCGCAGCTCGTCGGTGTTGACGAGGGTGCCGTTGTGAGCAAGCGCGATAATGACGCTGTTGATGGTAGAGAGGTGCGGCTGAGAGGCTTCCCAGCTCTTGGCGCCGGCGGTGCCGTAGCGCACATGACCCACGGCCAGCTGGCCGGAGAGCGTCGACAGGTCGGCATTGGAGAACACGCGGTCGAGCAGGCCCAGATCCTTGCGGACCATAACCGTGCCGCCGTCACCCACGGCGATTCCCGCCGATTCCTGGCCACGGTGCTGCAGTGCACGCAGGCCAAAGTACGTCAGTCGAGCCACGTCGCGATCGGGCGCCCATACGCCGAAAATGCCACATTCCTCATGCAGCTGGTCGGAGTCCGGATCATACGTCGACATGGTGTTCACCTGTCCCGCGGCACGCTCGGCCGCGCGGATGGTTTCTTGAGACATGGTATCCCCTCAGAGCCTCGTTTTTTTGGCGTTACCCGCCTTATTATACGCACGGCGCGACGTGCTCCCCAGCGCATGAGCAGCGCTTTTTAAAAGCCCACCGAGCTAATAATCAGTTTTGTTGCCAAACATTTTATCGGTCTGTCCAGTGCAAGCGCCCGCGCCCCCCAGATGGCCGCTGCGTCCACCGTTGGGGATTACAAAGTTGCAATTGGGACGTTCGTCCTGTCTTTTGGCAGGTCGGCGGCGTATCCTTATAACCTACAACAAAGCGAGAAAGGTTCTGTATGGATCGAAACGAACTCGACCCCAGCGTCCCCAGCGCCACAGAGGTCAAGAAGATTCCCCTCATCATTAAGGTGTACGCCGTCCTGTGCATCCTTTCCGGCGTGGGCACGCTCCCGTCGGTCGCTGCCTTTATGTGGCAGGTCATCACGGCACTTGTTAACGGCAACGCCACCGAAAAGCTCGGCGACAACACGCTCGTCGCAGTCGGCCTTATCGTCGCCGGCATCATGCTCTCTGCGGCAAGTGCCGTCATCCTAATCATCTTTGGCCTGGACCTTATCAAAAACCAGCGCCGCAACGCCGCCCGCCTGTCCTACATCCTTATTGCATTCACCGTCGTCGAGCTTTTGGTCGACGTGATGCTCCAGGGCATCGGGCCCTTCCTGCTGCGTCCCGCGATCCAGCTCGGCATCCTTGTTGCACTTTCGGCAACCGTCGACCCCACGCTGCGTCAGGAGCGCGAACTGCAGCGCCGCCTGCAGGAGATGCTCGACCGCGACGCCGCCGCCGAGGGCATGCTCGGCCGCGATGAAACCGGCGAGGGCTACATCAAGCTCAACTACTTCAACCTGTTCTGGGTGTTCTTTGTCTGCTGCATACTCGGCCTGATCGCCGAGGACATCTGGCACATGACGGTCGACGACCCGGGCGTCTATCAGAACCGTGCCGGCATGCTGTTTGGCCCCTTCAGCCCCATCTACGGATTTGGCGCCGTGCTCATGACCATGGTGCTTAACCGCTTCTACAAAAAGAACCCCATCATCATTTTCCTGGTGAGCGCCCTGCTCGGCGCCAGCTTTGAGGTGTTCGTGGGCTGGTTTATGCAGACCGCGTTTGGCGTGGTCTCGTGGAGCTACTCGCACATAACGCTGTTCGGTTTGCCCGATCCGCTCGTGGTCCTCACGGGCGGACGCACCTGCACGGGCTTCGCCTGCCTGTGGGGCCTGGGCGGCCTCATCTGGATCAAGCTGCTGCTGCCGAGGCTGCTTAAGCTTATCAACAAGATCCCCTGGAAGAGCCGCTACTCGGCCACCGTCATCTTTACCGTTATCATGCTGGTCGACGGCGTCATGACGCTGCAGTCGCTCGACTACTGGTACCAGCGCGTTAACGGCACGGAGCCGGACATTCCCGTCGCACAGTTCTACGGAGAGCACTTCGATAACGAGTACATGGAAAACCGCTTCCAGAGCATGACCATGAGCCCCAAGGATGCGACGCGCGTATAGCGCTCACCGCGCCCAAAACGCAAAATGCCCGCCGGTATCACATGTACCGGTGGGCATTTTTATAAACGATCCTTCTATCGACGCAATCCTCTATGCCTCGCGCTCGACCTCACTCACGCATTCGTTCTTGATGGTGCCAACGAGCGCCTGCAGTGCATCGACCACGTGTGGGCGAATGTCCCCGCCGATAAGCACGAGCATGATGTCGTCACCTACGGTAAGCTCGCCGCTTGCCAGCCACACGCGCACATAGCCGATACCCGGCATCGCGCGCGTGGCCTCGATAGCAGACCGTACCTTTTCGGCGTCGTAGTCAAAGACCATGCCGCCCACCCTGTGGCCTGGCGCCACGCCATCGGTCTCGACTCCGCGCACCTCGGCCTTGGGCGTCGCGCGCACCACACCGTTATGCGTCAGATACATCCCACAGCCTGCCGCCGAAGCATCGGCCTTGGCCTCGCGCAGCCAAGCATCAATCGAAGGCATCAATTTGCCACTCTCGAGCATCATTTCTCCCTTACCGTCGTCGAGTAGCCAATTTGGGACGGGGCCTTTTTAGCTACTCTCGAACAACTTATTCCTCGACCGGCGTGAGCACCATGACGGCGCGTGTGTTGCTCAGCGACAGCGAACGACAGGTCACGAGCGTTACAACCTTGGTTGCCGAAGCGGCACGATCGGTGGCATCACTCGCCACGGCAGAGGCACCGTCGAACATCTCGGACAGGTAGTTCTTGAGCCCGTCATCGCCCTCAAAATTGGGCGTGCGCGCCTTGGCATACGTGTCCTCGACAACTTTGGTCGCCAGTGGTCGCAGCTTATACGTAGCATCCCGTGTGATGTAATACACAAACTCGATGCTATCGAACGTCGCCTGATCAGTGGTGTCCGAAATCACGTTGAACATCGACCCATCGTTCATATGGTGGCCGTAGATCGTGGTCTGCTGGTCGACCATTCCCGGCGCGGTGTCATCGCTATCCAGGAAAATAGCACCGGACGCGTTAGCCGTTCCGTCGAACAGCGTGTTGAGGTATTTGGAGTTGTTGTTGGTCTGCACCACGGGATAGTTGATGTTGGTTCCCGGCACGTAAATCCAACCCACAATCTCGGGGTTCGTCTGAGCAAGCGCATCAAAGTCGATAATCGGCACGCCGCTGGCGTCCTTATCGCTTACATATTGCTTCTCGATTTTCTGATACGAATCGCTCGCCTGCTTATAGCCAATCTGGGCATTAATAAAAATAGCGGCGGCGGCGACAATCAGACCGATACCGATGATGATGAGCAGAATGGGAATAATGGAACGGCGCTTTTTGCGCGGCGGCTCGGTGCAATCCGACGGCGCGGCATGCGATGAAGACCGGGGCGGCTTCTTAGCGGAGCTATAAGACGAAGGACGATATGCGGCCGGCGCGTCCTGTCGACGATGCGTCGCCGGTGTTACGGGGCGCGGCGCGCGCGGCTGCTGAGGAGAGGATGTCCGACCCTGCTGTGCCGCACGGGCAGCACCCGGCTTCGACGGATCGGGAATCTGAGAAGCCTTGAATCGTTTTCCCTGATAATCGGACATGGCTCTCCTTATACTGCGGTGAAACGGCGGAACGCTTAGGCGTCAGCCATCTCCTGCTTCATCTTCTCGATAACCTTGCGGTACTCGGGGTCGCAAGCACCCAGAATCTGTGTGGCATAGATGGCGGCGTTCTTGGCGCCGTTGATGGCAACGCAGGCCACGGGCACGCCCGAAGGCATCTGCACCATCGACAGCAGCGAATCCATGCCGCCCAGGTCACTCGTCTTCATAGGCACGCCGATAACCGGCAGCGGCGTAAAGGCAGCCACGACACCACCCAAGTGGGCGGCCTTGCCGGCAGCGGCGATAATCACTTTGATACCGCGATCGGCGGCAGTCGAAGCCCACTCGTGGACCTTCGCCGGTGTGCGGTGTGCGCTCGCAATGACAAGCTCATAGGGCACGCCCAGCGCCTCGAGCTCGGCGGTGCAACCTTCCATAACGCCCAGATCGGACTTGGAACCCATGATGATCCCGACAACCGGCTTTTGATCTGCCATAAACAAAGACCTCCTGTTGAGAGCGGCGACGCGGCGGATCCGCGACCCTTAACTGCAAATAAATCAAGTATAGCCGCCGATGCTGATGTGTTCGGCGGGAGACGGAACGCTTTGCGAGATTAGGGCCGAAGGGTCGGAGCTTTCTGCCTACATTCAAAAAGCGTGCCCACCGTCCTTGGGTGGGGCGGCGGGCACGCTTGCTTAGCTGTTGCTGGGGCTACTTAGCCTTGCTGCGACGATGGAAGAAAGCGCCGATCGCGGCGATGATGGCGCCAAGACCACCGACGGTCGCGACGGTCGCCGCCGTCTGGTCTCCGGTATTGGGAATCGCCGAACCGTTCTTCTTGCTGCCCTGGGCCTTGTCGCCTGCGGGCTTGCCCGCCTGGTTGCCGCCGTTCGAGCCATTGCCGGAACCCTGGTTGCCCGAGCCGCCCTGGTTGCCGGAATCGGCATCCTTGAGGCTCTCAATGGCCAGCTTGAGCTGGCCATAGGCCGCCTGGATCTGGGTGTCGGAAGCATCCTCATCACCCAAGACGTCCTCGGCGTAGGTAATGGCATCCGTCAGGGCCTTGACAGACTCGGCCGTCTTGCCCCTGGTGTCAGTCTCCTTCGCCTGCTTGACCAGAGCCTTGAGCTGCTTCTTAGTCGGATTCTCGACCGGGGCCACCGGGGTCTTCTCGAGCGCGCCGCGGGCGCTCTCGAGCGCCCTGAGCGCCTGGTCGACCTCGTCCTGCGTGGCGTTCTCGTCACTCAAGATGGCGCGGGCGCTCGCCAGGGCGTTCTCGAGCGCCGTCCAGGAGGCCTCGGTGTAGTCACCGGCCTTGAGGTCGCCGGCAGCAACCTCGGCATCAACCTTTTCGATCGCGGTAGCGAGATCATCCTTCGCCACCGGATCGGGGACGGCCGTACCGTAGAACTTGAGCTCCGCCATGCTGCAGTAGGCATCAACGTCGCCACCGCCGGCGTGAATCACCTTGACGGTCACGTAGCGACCGCGCGCGGCGCCAAAGCTCATCTGCTTCCAGTCGCCACGGTCGGTGAGCACGCGGCCGTCGTTGTCGAAGGCGAACGTACCCATCGACGCGGCGGTGCCCATCTCATAACCGTCGGCAGTGTCGGAGACCAGTATCTCGGCCTCGAAGATATCGCCGTTAGTGCCGCCGTCCTGGCGCGGCAGGAATGTAACGTCGGTGAGATCGTAGTCGCGGCCCAGGTCGACACTCAGATACTGGGGCATACCGGTCCCATGGGCCCAGTCGCTGTGCCAAAGCGTCCGCTCGTCGCCGTCGAGAGCGTTGACGGCGTTGCTGCCCTCGTAGTCGGCCTCACTCGAGAAGTCGGCCACCTTGACGTTCTTGCGGTTCTCGGGCGTGTTGATGAGGATCTTCTCATCGACAGGGCGCATCTTGAGGCCGTCGATTGCCTTCTCGATCTTGGCAGTGGCGTCTGCGACATCCTTCTTGCTATAGCTGCCCTGGCCGCTGTCGAGGAGCTTCCGAGCCGCCTCGACCGCAGTGGTGAGAGCTGCATAGGAATCCTTGGTGTAGACGGACTCGCTGTAGCCCGCGGCCTTGGAAAGCGCTGCCACGAGCGCAGAGGTATCGACACCAGCCTTGACCTCGACCTCATAGGATGCGGTCTTGGAGGGGTCGAGTACCGACGCCACCGTGATCTTTGCCTTGCCGGCCTTGTTGGCACGCAGGTAGTAGCTCACGCTATCGCCAGCCTGAACAGCGGAGACGCTTACCACAGAGGGGTCGGAGCTCTCGACCGTCACATAGGGGTAGCCAGCGCTCTCAGGCGTAGCCTTGGCGTCGACGGGCGTAATGTCGCCTTCAAAGAACTCGGTCTGGTTCTTGCCTAGCTCGACACCCTCGATGGCCTCGACACCCTGCGTGTAGTTGAAGTTGACCTCACGCAGTGTGAGCATCTGGTCACCCGATGCCTCAAGCGGCGTGACCTCGACCTTGGTCGCCTTCTTGCCCTTGTTCTCGGCAGAGAGGTCAAAGGCGTAGCGAGCCAGGAAGGAATCGTACTCCCCGCCCGCGAACTCTTGGATCGAGCCATCCTCGAACGTCACGACGGCCTTGATCTTCTGTACGGTTCCGTTGCCGCCGTTGCGGTTAACGACCTCGACGCTATCGAGTTTCGACGGCGTCTTAAATGCGAATGTCATCGTGGTGGGAAGCTTCACGTAACTCGGTAGCTTACCCTCGCTGTCCCAGTTGCCACTCCAGTTCCACAGGAACTCAAAGCCGTTGTCGCCCTCGTTATTATCGAACAGCGCGTTATAGCTCTTCTGCTGGATAAGTTTCTCGACGTTGGTCCCGTCGTCGGTCGTGAGCTCATCGTTGGTCATCGTGATGTTGAAGGCATCCTGGGCGTACTCGGCGACCGTTGGCTGAGGAACGTCCGGTATCGTCACCGTGCCGTCGCTCGCAAACTCAAGTGCGTCGCATGCCGGGCCGATAAGCCAAGATGTCGAGGGCAGTTCGACCTTTCCGGCGGTCTTGGCCTTGAGCTTGAAACTCGCCACCGCGCCAGTACCGTTGTAGAGCTTGCCATCGCCGCGGTTGGCAAAGGCGAGATTGATAGTCTGCGTTCCGTCCACGAACTGGACCTTCTCGCGAGACAGGTTCTCCATGCCGGCAGTCGAGCCGTCCTGCGCGATGCTCTCGGACACAAACTCGAACTGGTCGCTCTTGAAGTTGACGAGGGCGCCCAGGGCGTTGACGTTCTTGGCGTCGGCCGCATAGACATCAACGGTGATCTCATCACCGGCCTCGACCTCGGTCTTGCTCGGAATCACCGCGAGCGAACCTGCGACCTTGCCCTTTTGTTTAGTGCCGCCGTCAAGACCCGCCATGGTGAACGAGTAATCGTAGACGTCGTAAACGCCGTTATCGTTGAGGTCGGCGAAGTGGTCGCGGATCTGCGAACCGAACGTCGGGGTATCGGGCTCGCGATTCTCGAGGCCCAGATAGTTCTTCATGTTGGAGTAGTCTCCGTCGGAGATCGTGGCCTTGTTGAGGTTGGAGCCCACGGCGAAGCCATCCGTGCCGTCGGTCTTGTAGATGGCAATCTCGGACGCGGAGAAGAAATTGCCGACCGAGGCGAGCGGTGTCATGCGCACGTAACGGGCGGCCACGGTGCCGTCAAACGCTACCGTCTTACAATCAGCGGAACGTGCCCAATCGACCTCCTGGCTCGTCCAGTGGACGCCATCGAGACTCGTCTCAACACGCATCTTGGTCACGGTGCCGTTGCCGGCGTCATCGCGCGGATAGTACTCGAGCTTATCGAGCTTGTAAGCGCGTCCATAGTCAACGGTAAGCGCCTTGCCCAGATCGTTGCCACCGGAGTGGAAACCGCCGTCGCCCGACTGGAACTCATGGTCGAAGGCGAGCTCGGCCTTATGGCTGCCGTAAAGTGAGCCCTCCCAGGTGATTTCCTCGGCGTCGGGGACGTTCCGCCACGGATCGAGTGCGGAGTTCGCCTCGAGCACATCGCTCCAGGCGGAGTAACCTTCGGCGTTGCGCGAACGAATCTGGTAGGTGTGCTTGCTATTGTAGGCGAGGTCGGTGTGCGTGAACTCGGCCGCATCACCCACGGCAAACACAGTGCCGTCGACCTTAAGGTCGTAGGAGGTAGCACCATCGACCTTTCCCCAGGTGAGCTTGATGCTCGTTGGGGTCGTGGCGTCCTCGGGGGCAGCAAGGTTCGTGGGTGCGGAGAGGTTCTCGTTGAGGCGATCGGCTGTGAGCGTGGCGTCGGCGTTCACGAAACCGCCCAGCTCAAGCGTCTGCGCCGCTGCAGCAACATCGGTCTTCGCGAACTTGACGTAGACCTTGGGGTTCGTGGTGATCTTGGTGTTGTTGAAGCTCTCGCCCTGCTCGGCCTCGGTGCCGTCCGCATCGCTGCCGTAGTGGTTGAGGTTGGGGGTCTCGCTGTAGAAGTAGACCGCCTGGCCGGCCTCGGGGGTCGCGGCGTCAAAGGTCTCCTGCGAGTCGACCTCAACCACGTTGAGTGCGGATCCGCCGTTCTTGGCGACAACGCTCGTGGGCTTGGCGGACACATTGGCCACGAAGGTCGTGGTGCGGTTGGAGTCGTAGCCGTTGTAGCCGCCCTGCGAGGCCTCGGCGGTAAAGGTCGCGGTGCCGCCTGCGGCCTTGGAGCTGTAGACGGTGCTCACATGCTCACCGTAGGAGATATTGTCGATCGTGCCGTAGGAATCGTCCTCAGTCGTGTTGTTCTCGATGGAGGAGCCGTCGTCCTCGTACTGCGTAAAGGTGCCGTCGCCCTCGGTGGCGAAGAACTCGACGATACGCTGGCTGCGGTCGGTACCCTTGGTGTTGGTGTCGCTCACGGCCTCGGGGTTGTTGTTCTCGGCGTACATCGGCACGATAGCGTTGGCCTTCACAAACAGCGGCAGCTTCCAAAGCGGAGCCTCGTAGTTGTTGAGAACCTGGCCGCCGCGATACTGCTTACCCGAGAAGTAATCGATCCAGATGGTGGGATTCTCGTCGGTGCCGTAGTTGGGGAGGTAAATCCCATTGCGAATGTCGTTGCCGTTCTCGTCTGCCTGGGTATCCTGATACACCGGTGCCACTAGGAAGTTCTCACCGAACATATACTGGTACTGCGTCGAAGTGCTTGCGGCGTACTCGGAGTTGTCGGAAAGCAGCATGGCGCGGATCATGGGCAGGCCGGCATCGCCGTTACCCGTGTCGATGTTGGCCGCCGAGGCCGCGCTCGTGTAGATATAGGGCATGAGCTGCGCCTTGAGCTTGAGGTAGAAGCGCGAGATGCCTGTGTAGGGATCGCCGTGCGTCATGGGCGATTTACGTTGGGTGCCCC
This sequence comes from uncultured Collinsella sp., assembly GCA_900550835.1. Lineage (GTDB taxonomy): Bacteria > Actinomycetota > Coriobacteriia > Coriobacteriales > Coriobacteriaceae > Collinsella. The sequence goes on from URTP01000051.1 coordinate 9,171, forward strand.
AACCGTCCATGTCAAGCATAGAGGGCGTGAACGTCTTCCACTGGTAGTCACGCGCAGAGATGATGGGGTCGCCGCCAAAGATGCCATCCATGTCGGAGCCGATGTTGGGGTTGCCCGAAAGACTCTGACCGATATACGTGGGGATATGGAAGCGAATGTACTCCCAGTTACCGCCATACTGGTCGCCGGTCCAAATGCCACCAAAGCGCTGCGTGCCGGCCCAACCATCGAGCGTGATGATGTTGGGGCGCTTGTTAGCGCCGGTCGTCACCGTGTCATAAGCTGTCTTGATGCCATTAAGACCAAAGGAGTAGCCAGATCCAACCCAGGCAACGTCGGTCTTAAGGGTAGTGATGCCTCCCGTCTTGACCTCGGCGTCGAAGTCGCGAAGCAGATGCCACGGGGTCTCAGGGTTGCTGTCGGGCTCAAGGTTGGACTGGGTCCACAAGCCCGTGCTCACACCCTTGGAGTTGGCATACTCGGTGAACTTCTTAAGGTTGTCGACATTGGCACGCACAGCGTTAAGACGGTCGGCCGAGCTCGCTCCGTCGGAGTTGACGCCGCCGGTCTTGTAGTAACCGTTCTGGCCATAGCCGGCGCCGTAACCGTCGTTCGGCAGGAACCAGCCGAGCGGCATGTCGTTGTCCTCGTAGTCATCGATAACCTGACGAGCAGAGAACTGGCGGTCGAAATCGGTCGCTTTCATGTTCTCGGTATCAACCGTAGGGCCCTCACCGTTGAGCGTCTCGGCCGCAAGTGTGCCGTCGAGCTTGTAGCCCGTCGACATGCCAGACTCGTACTTAACGTCGCCCTTCTCGCTCGAGGACTTGCTGCCCTTGGTCTCCCACTTCTTTTGACCCGAGGTCGTTGACCAGCCATCACGGTTATAGGCATTAAGATGACCAAGGTAGAACCCGTACTCGGGCAGCAGTACCGGGTTACCGGTCACCTTGTAGTAGTCCTGCAGCATCTCGGTTGCCACGTTCGAAGCGCCCTCGTTGGTCGCCACGAAGTAGTAGGCATCAAACTCATTCTCGCTGTGCAAAGTCGTGACCGTCGATGAGTCCGTGGAACCGAAGTCGTAGGAACCCTCTGCAAACGTGTTTCGGAGTACGCCGTAGCCGTCACTCGTCCAATAAAACGGGTTGGGCGAGGCAACGCCGCCATCGGTCCAGTTGTTCGTGTTGGAGATGGCGATGGTCTGGTTGGTGTGCAGGAAGCGTCCGTTCTGGGTGCCGCCGCCAAAGAAGTTCTCGGACTTCTCCTTGGCGAGCGTCTGGACGGTACCCTTCTTATCAAGGTCGAGGGACGCGGACTCGGAAACCACGACACGGTCGCCTGACTTGATACTCATCTTGCCGGTCGCCTTGTCCAGGATCACGGTCGCCTTTCCGCCGGTGATCTCGATAGTGTCGCCCTTGTCGGCAACCGTCGCACTCGGCTTGCTGTAGGTGTCCGAGGTATCGGGCTGAGCCTGGATTTTAGCCGTGTGGGACTTACTGCGCGGTGTGGCGTAATCGGAAAACTCACCCTTGGGGTCGACGTTATAACGGAAAATACCGTCCTCGAGGAACGTAATACGGCCCTTGATGCCGTCAGCGAAATCGATGTCGACGACATTCGAGGCAGACTGGGACACGGTCGCTGAGTCGACGCCCTTGAGTGGCGTGGCAATCGCCTGTTGGGGATTGGCAAACACGAGCGTCGCTGCAGTGGCAACGAGGACCGCGCTTCCCTTCACCCACCGTTTCGTAAAAATGGAATTCCTGCGCACCTGGTCTCCTTTCTTCCGAGATGCTGAGGTGCCGAGGACGCCCCCCGGCAGCATGGGAAAACGTATCAAACGGGGATGTTCGGTACATTCCGCACAATGGGGCCACCCGTTACCAAGGGGCCAACTGGTAGTAACCAGATAGCCACCTACTTGGTGATATCAATATATGGGAGCACTTGCGCAACCAAGTTCGGAAGTCCACCAGCGGCAGTAAAATGAGCGTCAACGGCAAGGTGGGCTTAATAAGCCATACCAATTGGTTCTTCAGTCAAATACCAATCTAGCAAAAATGTACTGTTTATCTGGTATTACACAGACCATACCTTTCCCTCGGGAACTGGGCTTCGCGAAGTTTCCCGAGAGAAAAGCTCGACCGCCGCCCTGCGACCTACCGGAGATTGCTATGCCGTACGTTGGCTGATTTGGTTTGGAATGAGATGCTGACGGTAGTCAATGGGCACAACTGTCCCGGGTGCATTTCAAGATGCACCTAAATGTCTGCCTTCATCCTTATAGATTGTCCAGGTAGTCGTCGGCATCATAGGTAAGGCTGTAGGCTTTATTCAGGATGCGCACGAGCTCCTGAGCATCGTGCTCGCCGAGCGCTGAGAGTTGTTTCGAGAGCGATGCCACACTCTCGGCATTTTTTTTCACCGCGAAATCACGGCCTTCCTCGGTAATGCTCACCAGCACACGCCGACGATCGTTTGGATCAGTCCTGCGCTGAACGTAACCCTTACTCTCGAGTGAATCCAAGATATGCGACATGCGCGCACGGGAGAATTTCAGCTTCTTGGCAATCTCGGAGGGAATGACATCACCGTCAATACCCGATAGATACTGTAAAACCGGTGCCTCGCCCACACTGGCGCCGCCGGCAGCACTCAAGGATCCCTTGGCAAGGGAACGTGAGTACACAATCAGTTTTCGAGCGACGTCATCGTAATCCACTGGGGATATTGTCCTTTGCAACTCTAGAAGGGCCATAAAACCGTCATTTGCCGTACATTAGTTAACATTCGCAACAATTATTTATGATACCCCAACGCGGAAGTCTATTGCTCGTCCTTCTTGCGTCGCATAAGCTCCTCAACGTCGACACCAGCGGCCTCGAGCATGCGCTCGACATTCTTTTTGGCGTTGGTCGTGCCGACCTTAAGCACGATCGAAAGCGGAGTGCCCACCACCAGGCACACGATGCCCACGGGGACACCCCAGCCGGGGCCGCCCTGCATACCCCACATCCCCATCAAAAAGCCAATCGCCACGAGCGAATAGCCCAGGCGCAGCCAAACATTGAGCCGCTGAATAGCATCGGTCTGCATCTTTGCCTCGCGAATCAAGTCGTCGCGCGAAAGGTCGTGTCCATGTTTCTCGTGCATATGGTCCTCCTCGTGCAAAGTGTGCATCATGCGCAAGTGCATCGTTTGTCGAATACGTCATCTTTCAAGAGCAATATAGCGGGTGTCGTG
>URTP01000052.1 GCA_900550835.1 uncultured Collinsella sp.
TGAGCCGTCGCGCCCCCGGCCGCGACGAGACCGCGACCAAGCGCCGCGAGGCCGATGCCGCGCATATCATTGCCGGCGTGGTCGATGGGCACACCACCGGCGCGCCCATCGCAGCGATTATCGAGAACACCAACACGCGCTCCAAGGATTACTCTGAGCTGCGCCGCAAGCCCCGTCCGGGACATGCGGACTTCCCTGCGCGCGTGAAGTATCACAACATGCACGACGTCGCCGGCGGTGGGCATTTCTCCGGCCGCCTAACGGCACCCCTGTGCATTGCCGGCGGCATTGCGCTGCAGGCACTCGAGGCCCGCGGCATTAACGTGATGGCGCACGTCGCGCAGATCGGCGGCATCTCCGACCTGCCGATGGACGACATGGTCTATCGCGAGGCCGACCGTAAGGCGATCCTAACGAACGATCTTCCTTGCATTGACGCCGCCGCAGCCGGTCGCATGCGCGAGGAGATTCTGGCCGCGCGCGATGAGCTCGACAGCATCGGTGGCATCGTGGAGTGCGGCATCTACGGCCTGCCCGCGGGCATCGGCGACCCCATCTTCGACGGCATCGAGAACCGCATCGCGCAAATCGCGTTTGGCATTCCCGCCGTAAAGGGCGTGGAGTTTGGCATGGGCTTTGCCGTGGCCGCCATGCGCGGCAGCGAGAACAATGATCCGTATCGCATCGATGCCGAGACCGGCGAGATCGAGGTCGAGTCCAACAACGCCGGCGGCATCCTGGGCGGTATTTCGACCGGCGCGCCCGTCATGTGGCGCATGGCCGTAAAGCCGACGCCCTCCATTGGCCGCGAGCAGCAGACGGTGGACATGGACGCTATGGAAAATGCCGAGCTCTCGGTCCACGGCCGTCACGATCCCTGCATCGTCCCCCGAGCCGTCCCCGTAGCCGAAGCAGCCGCCGCCCTCGCCATCTGGGACGCCCTCCTCGAGGACGCCGCCCAGCTCTAACCCGACTCACCTGGGTTGCCCGTCAGCTCTGCCATTACGTGAAAGGGGCCTCCATGGACCTTGCCGATATTCGCCAGGCCATCGATGGCATCGACACCACGCTCCTCAACAGCTTTGTCGAGCGCATGGACATTGCCACCGAGGTCGCCAAGTCAAAGATCGAGATGGGCAAGGCCGTCTTTGACCCCGCCCGCGAGCGCTCCAAACTCAACAACCTCGCCAGCCGCGCGCCCGAGCGCTACGAGGCCCAGACCATCGCCCTGTTTCGTCTCCTCATGAGCATGAGCAAAGCCGAGCAGCAGCGCTACATCAACGAGCTCAAGGGCATCACGATCTCGCAAAAGGCCCACGCCACGGCCGCAACCTTCGATACGCCCTTCCCCCAGACGGCCAGCGTTGCCTGTCAAGGCGTGGAAGGCGCCTACAGCCAGATCGCCGCGTGCAAGCTCTTCGACGTGCCCGATATTGCGTTCTTTGAGACCTTCGAGGGCGTCATGCGCGCCGTGCGCGACGGCTTCTGCGAGTTTGGCGTGCTGCCCATCGAAAACTCAACCGCCGGCTCGGTCAACGCTGTCTACGACCTGCTCGCCCAGTTCGACTTCTATATCGTGCGCTCGCTGCGCCTCAAGATCGACCACAACTTGCTCGTCAAGCCCGGCACCAAGTTCGTGGACATACGCGAGGTCTACAGCCACGGTCAGGCCATCGCGCAGTGCGCTAGCTTTATCGAGGCGCACGGCCTGCACGCCACCAAGTACCCCAACACGGCCATGTCGGCCGAGATGGTCGCCAGCTCCGAGCGCACCGATGTTGCCGCCATCGCATCGCGCAGCTGCGCGGCACTCTATGGCCTGGAGGTGCTGGAGCCCAACATTCAGGACTCGGACAACAACTACACGCGCTTTGTCGTCATCAGCCGCGAGCCGCGCGTCTACCCCGGCGCTAATCGCACCTCGCTCATGATCACCACGGCCAACGAGCCGGGCGCGCTCTATCGCGTACTCGAGCGCTTCTACGCACTCAACATCAACCTCATCAAGCTCGAGAGCCGCCCCATCCCCGGCCGCGACTTTGAGTTTATGTTCTACTTTGACCTGGACTGCCCCTTTGGCAGCAAGGCCCTCGACGACCTGCTCGATTCCATCGACGACGTATGCGAGAGCTTCACCTACTTTGGCAGCTACACGGAGGTGCTCTAGATGACCGATACCGCCGCAACCCGTCCCTACGGCGTGCTGGGCCGTGTGCTGGGCCACAGCTACACCCCGACCATCTACAAAGAGCTCGTTGGGCTTGAGTACGTGCGATTTGAGCGCGAGCCCGAGGATCTTGAGGCTTTTATGACGGGTAACGAATGGGAAGGCACCAACGTGACCATCCCCTACAAGCGCGCCGTCATGGACTACCTGGACGAGCTGAGCCCGCTGGCCGAGCGCATGGGAAACGTTAACACCATCACGCGCCTGCCCGACGGCCGCCTGCGCGGCGACAACACCGACTACTTCGGTTTCCAGTGCCTAGTCGAGGAGCTGGGCGTTGAAGTTGCCGGCAAGAAGGTCCTCGTGCTTGGTGCCACCGGTGGTGCCGGCACCACGGCAAGCATGGTGCTCGGCGATCTGGGCGCCGCAGTCGTGCCCGTGGGCCGCACGAGCGAGGTCAACTACGGCAACATCGCGCAGCAGTCCGACGCCGCCCTGCTCGTCAACTGCACGCCTGCCGGTATGTTCCCCCACTGCCCTGACGCGCCTTGCACACTCGAGGGGCTCGATGCGCTCGAAGGCGCTATCGACATTGTCTACAACCCCGCCCGCACGGGCCTGATGCTCGAGGCTGAGCGCCGCGGCATCCCCTGCATCGGTGGTTTGCTCATGCTTGTGGCCCAGGCGGCGCAAGCCGTCGAGCGCTATACCGGCCAGGTCACCCCGCGTGAGCGCATCCTGGACGTGACGGAACGCTTGTCACGCCGCGAACAGAACATCGCCCTGATCGGCATGCCGGGCTCGGGCAAAACCCGCGTGGGTGAGCAGATCGCCCTGCTCACTGGCCGCGAGCACATCGACTTAGACGCCGCGCTTGAGAAGCGTCTGGGCATGCCCTGTGCCGACTATATCGTCGAGCGCGGCGAGGCGGCCTTCCGCGAGCAGGAGACGGCGGCGTTGTCCGACATCTCCAAGCGCAGCGGCCTGGTGCTCTCCACCGGCGGCGGCGGGGTCACGCGGGACGAGAACTACCCGCTGCTGCACCAGAACAGCCAGATTGTGATGCTCAACCGCAAGCTCGACGAACTCGCCCACAAGGGCCGCCCCATCACCGCCCGCGACGGTATCGACAAGCTCGCCGAGCAGCGCATGCCGCGCTACTGCGCTTGGGCCGACTACATCATCGACTCACGCGACTGCGCCGCCAACACCGCCCGCGCCCTCCTCGACACCCTCTAAACCTGCCAAAAAGGGACAGGTTTATTTTGGTAGGTTTTATCTGGGCAAACGTCGAAGACCACAAGACCGGCCACGCCAACCAACCACAAAGGAAGCAACCATGAAAGCACTCGTCATCAACGGCCCCAACCTCAACATGCTCGGCATTCGCGAGCCGGGCATCTATGGCAGCGACAACTACGACCGCTTAGTGCAGATCTGCCAGGAAGCGGGCGCTGCACAGGGCTTCGACGAGGTCGAGGTCTTCCAGTCTAACCACGAGGGCAGCATCGTCGACAAGATCCAGGAGGCCTACGGCAAGGTCGACGGCATCGTCATCAACCCGGCGGCCTACACGCACACGAGCGTGGCGATCCTCGATGCGCTCAAAGCCGTCGCCATCCCGGCCGTCGAGGTGCACATCAGCGCCGTAGAGACGCGCGAGGACTTCCGCCAGGTGAGCTATGCACGCCTAGCCTGCTTCGCCACTATCACTGGCGAAGGCCTCCAAGGCTACGCCCACGCGTTGGAGCTGCTGGGGGAACGTCTCGAAAAGTAGCCTCGCGAGCAAATCCATCAACGCGATTCATACGCTAATAATGCCAGTGCCGCCAGCAGCAACCTCGCTACTGGCGGCACTTTATTACTAGCATATAATCGTTGCAGTCACACAACGTCTGGAGACGCGCATGTTAAGCATCCATCTGGGGGATTACCCCGGTTCTATCTACGATACCGAAACCTATTTTAGGAACTCATACTTGGACTCATGGTTCGAAGATCCTATGGCCGCACAGATTATTAAAAGCGTGGACGGATCAGAGCTCATCGGTCCCCACAACATCGTAAGCAAGCAGCTGGGCTCAATCACCCCACTCGAACTGTCCGGCGGCGTTAAGACGCTGCTGCTGGTGCGCAATCTCCCAAACATGGTGTTCAATGCATCCACTTGCGGAGATAACTGCGCTCGCTGGCTGCTCAAAATTGGCAAAGAGCAGGATGTGCTGGTAACCCTTTACCACATCATGAAGTTCCCCTGGAAGCGTTTTGAGATTCGCATCAATAATGATGGCCGCATCGTCAGGAACATGCAGGAGTTTGTCGGTGCCACCAATGATTTTCTGGATGTTGATGAGTAATGAAGGGAACGCATACCGTTGTCGTAGAGCGCGCAAAGGTCAAATACACACTCACGTTTAAACGCAACATTTCCTTCATTCGCGGTAACAGCGGCACGGGCAAAACGACGCTCATCTCGATGATTCGCGACTACAACGACCGAGGACCGGAAAGCGGCGTTACACTCAGCTGCGACGTGCCCTGCGAAACGCTTTCCGGCAGACGTTGGGAGCGCGAGCTGTCGATCATCGAGGATTCTATTGTATTTTTAGACGAGGGCAACGAGTTTATCTACTCAAAGGACTTCGCCAAAGCCATCAACGGATCGTCCAACTATTTTGTTCTGATATCTCGTCGCGACGCCAACGAACTCCCCTACAGCGTCGACGAGATCCTAAAGCTAGTCAACACCACAAGCAAGACAATTAATGGCCGCAAGAGCGACAGACGCTTCTACTCGGTGACCAAGCCGCTATATGACCACACGGCAAGCATGTTGTATCAGGATCTAAATGTTGGATTCGAGATACCCGACGCCGTAGTTGTCGAGGACAGCAAATCGGGTTATCAATTCTACAGCGTCCTTTGCAACCGACTGGGAATCCCCTGCTATTCCGCCACCGGCGTAGCAAGCCTAAAACGAACGATTCACGAATGTCCCGAGCAAAACATACTTGCCATAGGAGACGGCGCAGCGTTTGGCCCCTACATCGAAAAGGTGCTGGGACAGCGCGTTTACAAGAACGTTCGCTTGTTCCTCCCGGAATCATTTGAGTGGACACTTCTGCAATCTGGCCTCATTCCCAGCAACGATATCCCAAAGATTCTCGAGGACCCCTCGAACTACATCGAGAGCCGCGACTACCTGAGCTGGGAGCGGTTCTTCACCGATGTATTGATCAAGTACTCGGCAGACACTCGCTATGCCTACAAAAAGGCAAAGCTCAACGAGCAGTATCTCAAGCCGCAAGCGATAAGTACAGTTGCAAGCGTTTTGCCCGAGTGTCTGAAGGCATAATGACAGCGGAGAGGGCCAACTTGGTCCTCCCCGCTTTAAATTACGCCTTCTTGATCACGTACGCCAATCCAATATCGCAGGCGCAACGCACGATTGATGCGAAGAGCCACGATGCTGGCAGCGTCATAAGTAGAGGCATGGTCTGCCAGGGGATAAACCAATCGACCGCGTGGATTGCAAAGATGGCAAGACTGGCCTGTCCGCAGAACACGAGCGCTTGTTCAAAGGACCCCAAAACCGGCACGTCTTTCAACTTCTCCAGCGCCATGGAAACCCAGCACACGCAATAGCTGCCGGCAAGAGCGGCAACTGTCGCAACCACGAACCCATCCACGCGGCGGCTCGAAAGCTCAAGCCCACTCAGCGCGGCAAGGACAAGCCAAGCGACACCGGCTCCAATAAACAGCAGGGGCTTGCTCACGCTCGGCTCGAGCCCCCCTTGGCGCGCCGTATAGCCAATCCACATCAGCAGCACAACAGCAGCTCGCGCCACGGCTTCGGCCTAAACGTATACCCGGCAAGAATAAAGAACACTTGCATGTGAAAAAAGCCCAGACCACAAGCGGTCTGGGCTTAATAAACGATGGTGCTCCATGGCGGATTCGAACCGTCGACCTTGGGATTAGAAGTCCCCTGCTCTATCCAACTGAGCTAATGGAGCAAATAACCGCACGCCCAAGCAAGCACAAGCCTGTCAGGCGCAAGTAATTATAACCTAGTTGAACTGCTCGCGGTACGCCTTGCAGACCTCATCGACCGGACCGTCCATGCGAAGGTCACCCTTCTCAATCCAAACGGCACGCTGGCAGATGCGCTCAACCTGCTCCATAGAGTGCGAAACGAACAGAACCGTCACGTCACCGCTCTGGATAAAGTGCTGGATGCGGGCCTCGCACTTCTGCTGGAAGAACACATCACCGACGGACAGCGTCTCGTCAACGATTAGAATATCGGGCTCGGTAATCGTCGCGATTGCAAAGGCGATACGCGCCACCATGCCCGAGGAGAAGTTCTTAAGCGGCATATCGACAAAGTTCTGCAGCTCAGCGAACTCGATAATGCCGTCAAAGTTGGCGTCGATGAACTCCTTGGTATAGCCGAGCAGGGCACCGTTCAGATAGATGTTCTCGCGGGCAGTCAGCTCGGGGTCAAAGCCGGCACCAAGCTCAATCAGCGGCGCGATGTTACCGTGCACCTTAACACTGCCCTCGCTAGGCTCAAGCACGCCAGCGATAATCTTGAGCATCGTAGACTTGCCGGAGCCATTGGTGCCGACCAGACCCACGACCTCGCCACGATGAATATCGAACGAGATGTGCTTAAGCGCCCTAAACTCCTCAAAGAACAGCTCGTGCTTGGCAAGCTTGATGAAGTACTCCTTGAGGTTGGTCAGCGACTCGGACGCCATGTTAAAGATCATGGTGACGTCGTCGACCTCGACAGCCAGAGGCTGCTCGCTGTAATCAACAACAGATTCAGTCATCACAGCACTCCTTAGATGTAGAGGATGAACTTGCGCTCGGACTTATGGAACACGGTGTAGCCAATAACAAGCGCAAGGACCGCCCAAGCGACGCACATACCAAACGTCAAAAGCGAGGGCGTAGTCTGGAACAGGAAGATATCACGCATAAACTGCAGGTAGTTGTACATGGGGTTCGCATACATTAAGATACGCACGAGATGCGGCATTTGCGCAATATAGTCAGTCGTCCAGAAGATGGGCGTAATGTAAGTCCACGCCGTAATGACGACGCTCCACAGATGCATAACGTCGCGGAAAAAGACCGTAAGGGCGGAGAGCATCATGCCCAGGCCCATGCAGAAGCACATAAGCAGCAGCAGGCAAACCGGCAGCAGAATCAGGTGCCAAGAAGGCATAACGCGGAACCACAGCATAACGATGGCGACGGCGACCAGCGAGAAGGCAAAGTTGACCAGCGAGAAGAGCACCTTCTGCACCGGGAAGACCCAGCGGTGCACCTTAACCTTCTTGAGCAGCGGAGCCGCACCCACGATCGACGTCAGGGCCTGGTTCGTAGACTCGGACATGACGGCAAAGGTCACGTTACCCACGATCAAGTACAGCGGGTACATCTCGGGCGTCATTGAGCCATTGCGGCCCTGGCCAAAAATCGTCGAGAACACGATGGCCATGACAATCATCATCAGCAGCGGATTGAGCACCGACCACGCAACGCCCAACACGCTGCGGCGATACTTGATCTTAAAATCCTTGGTAACCAGTTGACGAAGGATAAACGCGTCCTTCTCAAATTCGTTCTTAGCAAACGTCGCAGGTAGACTGCGAGTTTCTTGTTGCTTTGTCTGATCCGACACGGATGCAACTCCCTTACTCGTAATCGTTGACAAACGAACAGTATAGACCCGCTCCTAACACCGGAAGGCGGCATTGCGAAACTGGAAAACTATCCCACAACATCGGATTCGGAATGCCTTTCGTCAGGCAGCAAGCCGCGAGCAACTACCACAAGCACAACCGGAAGACCAAATTGAGCCGCTACGATATAACGGGGCCAATACCAAATAGGGCTCGCAATAAAGAGCGTTCCGTACAACAGCAAAAAAGGCAAAAGCGGCAATGCGAAACGTGGACGCCCACGCGATACCAAAAGAACTGCCGAAAACACGAGCAGCCAAAAGACAACGGCACCAGAAATAGACCAGGCGTTCAGCCCAATTGCCGCATCGACGCCATCGCCAAAGGATGCAAGCAGGTTGCGAAATGCAACTCCCGCAGAAGCCCCTGTATCTGCCATAAGGTTATACGGAGCACCCATAAGAAAGTTTTCCGGCAGATTGTCGGCGCCTATTACATTTGGGGCCCAAAAACCAAACGTCTGCAGCTCCCACGCTTCAAAGTATATCGAAGGGTTACGCGAGAGCATCGAGGCCCAATGAGTCCAAAACCCATCCTCAAGATGCTCCGCATTATAGTCTTCATTCCATTTAAGCGGATCGATAAAACTGGGGCGATACACCTCTTTGTAACGATCGAGCGGAAGCAGCTCGTTCATATAAGAACGGTCGGACTCGGTCATATCACCGTCAAGCGCAGCAACGCGGGCCATCTGGGCAAGCGGAATACCCACCGACTCAACAGCTTCCGATGGAACAACGCCGATTGCCGAGTACACGGGCCCCGTAATAACCAGGCATATAACAAGCGCCAAACCGAAAGATGCGGCCAAACGAGGGGCAGGCTCCAACGGGGCAATGCGGCCGAGCCGGCTTAATGTCGCGACGATCGCAAGCACCACGAATAGCGCAGCGCAAATATACAAACCGTTATTTCGCAGAAGCATAACGCCCAACGCCAGGGCACCAAAAACGAGCAAACGCAACGCGCTCGACCAGGAACCCTTTCCCATAACGGCATCGGCAAGCATGGTCACTACCAAGATAAGGCAGCACGAAAACAGCGGATCTTTCCAAAGCGCCACAGAATAAAGAGCGCAATACCGAGACAAGCCAAAAAAGGCTACGAGCAACCAGGACCAACGAGAGGAAACCCCCAAACGGGAAGACACCCAAATAGACAGATAGCCAAACGTGCTGGCAACACATGCCATCTGAAGCACCGTCAGCAAGGCAACGCCCGCCGAAGGACCCATCCCCATTAGGCCGACAATCTTGATACAGACAGCCATCATCATGGTGAATGCAACCGGATGATGGTTGCTCAAAGGATTCCACCCCATAATCTGCGCAAATGACGAGAAGGTGTCGCCAAAAAACAGGCCGGGACAATACCTCAGGAAGAACGGCAGATACAAAAGAAATATCACTAGGGCGCGAACCGCAACGGACGGGACTCGAATGGACGAACAGCCACCATCCGCCCGCAACGTGTCTTCGCCGTAACCACAGCAGCAGAAACAGCTAGACAGCTGAACGAGAGCCGATAAGACCCAAAAGGCCAACGCCGACATAACGCAAAAGGCAACAACATCAAGCGCGGAATACGACTCAATATAATTCTCGTAAATCCCGCCGGCAATCACCGGTTCTGCCACGACAATATGTGCGCCCAGCACAAGAACAAGCGAAAATACAAGAGAAAGTACCAGGCAGCAAACTCGGCCAAAAAGAGAAGGAAATGCGAAATCCCTGCACCCCAACTTATTGAAGCAAACCAATGATGCGATTATCGCAACGCATGCCAAGACCGATGGAAACAGGTCGAAGGAACCACTACAATACGTCACCGTAACGATGCTTGCTGCAACCAGCAAAACAGCACGCGCCACGTCTGAAAACTTGAACTGTCGAATCAATGCGTCCATCCTAACCATGTAACAAACGATTCGATTGTACGCGACCAAAGGAACATTTATGGCCGAGCAAACGATTGCCGTTATTATCCCCTGCTACAACGAGGCGGTCACTATCGGAAAAGTCATCGACGACTTTCACCGCGAGCTTCCGCAAGCGAAGGTCTATGTCTATGACAACAACTCGTCGGACGACACCTCACACATCGCCACCGAACACGGCGCCACGATCCGCTTTGAGCCCCGTCAGGGAAAGGGTAACGTGTGCCGCCAGATGTTTCGCGATATCGACGCCGATTGCTACCTGATGGTCGACGGAGACGACACCTACCCCGCCGAGGCGGCCAAGGCCCTCTGCGAGCCCATCCTTAACGGCACGGCCGACATGACCGTAGGCGACCGCCTTTCCAACGGCACCTACGCCGAGGAAAACAAGCGTGCTTTCCACGGCTTTGGCAACAATCTGGTCCGCGCCATGATTAAGTGGATCTATGGCTACAGCTTCGATGATGTCATGACCGGCTACCGCGCCATGAGCCGCCCGTTCGTTAAAACCTTCCCTGTGCTTTCCGAGGGCTTCCAGATCGAAACCGAGCTCTCGATCCACGCCGTCGACCACCGCTGGCGCATCAAAGATGTGCCCATCGAGTACCGCGACCGTCCGGAAGGCTCCGAGTCCAAGCTCAATACCGTGAGCGACGGCATTAAAGTCGTCGCGATGATCGGTACGCTGTTCAAGGACTACCGCCCTCTAAAGTTCTTCAGCCTCGTCGCGCTTCTGTTTGCGGTGATCGGCCTCGCCCTGGGCATGCCCATCGTTGTCGAGTATTTCCAGACCGGCCTCGTTCCGCGCTTCCCCACCGCCATGCTCGCCGCGTCGTTTATGTTCTTATGTGGCCTGAGCCTCGCAACGGGCCTTATCCTCGATTCCGTTGCAAAGGTTGAGCGTAAGCAGTGGGAGGTCAACGTGTACAACACATACGACTGCAATAGCTGCTTCGGCGCCGAGAATAACGCGAGGTAAATCGCATGCCGCTCATTTCTATTGTCGTGCCGTGCTACAACGAGCAGGAGTCGCTCCCGATCTTCCTCAAGGAGCTCGATTGCGTTGCCTGCAGCATGGCAAAAATCGATTCCAACATATCCTTTTAAGCGATTCTTATCGATGATGGGTCAAAGGACGCAACGCTTTCTGTAATGAAAGAAGAAGCTGCCGCGATGCATCCGTACGCCATTCGGTGGTACTCCTTCTCGAGAAACTTTGGCAAGGAGGCGGGATTGTACGCTGGACTCCAGCACGCCAAGGGCGACTATGTCGCTACCATGGACGCCGACATGCAGGATCCACCCTCGCTCCTGCCGCAGATGTACGAAATCTTGCAAACCGAAGACTATGACAACGTCGCTACGCGCAGGACCACCCGCGAAGGCGAGCCTCCCATCAGATCATTCTTCGCCCGCATGTTTTACAAGATCATCAACCGCATTTCCAATGCTGACATCGTCGATGGCGCACGCGACTTTCGACTTATGAAACGGCCCATGGTCGACGCCATCGTTTCCATGGGCGAATACAACCGATTCTCCAAGGGCATTTACGGATGGGTCGGTTTTAAAACAAAATGGCTCCCCTACGTAAACATTAATCGCGTTGCGGGCGAGACCAAATGGAGCTTCTTCACGCTCCTTCTCTATTCCATCGATGGCATTGTCGCGTTTTCCACCGCACCGCTCTCCATTGCCGCTCTTACGGGCATCGTTTTCTGTCTCATCGCTATTGTTGGATTTGTCGTCATCCTGGTAAAGACGCTAGTCTGGGGTGACCCCGTCGGCGGATGGCCGTCGCTCGCCTGCCTCATAACGCTGTTTGGCGGCATGCAGCTCCTGTGCCTGGGAATCATTGGCGAGTACCTGGCAAAAGCCTACTTGGAGGCCAAGCGCCGCCCCATCTATATCATCCGAGAGTCCAACGAGGAATCTGATGACACGGCCCAATAACAGCACGCTCAAGAATGTGGCGTTCTACGCCGCCTGCTTCACGTTTTCCGTCGCACTCTTTGTCGCACTTGCAGCGGCAGGGCATGTCTACCCCTTTGGCGACAACTCGTTTCTCACCAACGATCTCAAATACCAATACATCGACTTCTTCGCGTGGTTTCGCCGCGTCCTTTTAGGAGAGGCAAACCTTCGCTATTCCTTCTCGCAAGGACTCGGCATGAACACATGGGGGCTCTATAGCTACTACCTCGCCAGCCCCTTCAACCTGCTCTGCGCGCTGTTTCCCGCAGACAAGCTG
>URTP01000053.1 GCA_900550835.1 uncultured Collinsella sp.
CGGCGCGCACCGCCTCGGCGGTCGCGTCGAGCTTGCCAAAGCGGATGTTCTGCGCGATGGTGCCGCTAAACAAGTGCGTATCTTGCAGCACAATGCCGAGCGACCCGCGCAGGCTGGCCTTGGCAATGTGCTTGACGTCGATGCCGTCGTACGTGATCTCGCCGTCATCGACCTCGTAGAAGCGGTTGATGAGGTTGGTGATGGTCGTCTTTCCGGCGCCCGTCGAGCCCACAAACGCGATCTTTTGCCCCGGCTTGGCAAACAGGTTGAGGTCCGTGAGCACACGGGTGCCCGGCACGTAGGAAAAGTCCACGGCATGGAAGCGCACGTCGCCGGCAAGCGGGACCAAGCCGCACGTGAGCTCGGTACCGTCGGCAGCCACCGCACGGCCCGACTCATCAACGGCAGCCACATCATGCAAGTGCCCGTACGCGCCCACGCCCTGGCCCTCGGGAATCTTCCACGCCCACGCGGCGTCGCCCGTCTGCA
Source organism: uncultured Collinsella sp. (assembly GCA_900550835.1). GTDB lineage: Bacteria > Actinomycetota > Coriobacteriia > Coriobacteriales > Coriobacteriaceae > Collinsella. Next base: position 490 of record URTP01000053.1, read on the forward strand.
CCAGCTCCACGCAGCCCTCGTCTACCTCGGGCTTAAGGTCCATGGCGGCAAATAGGCGCTCGGCACCGGCCAGCGCGTTGAGCAAAAAGTTGCCCAGCTGCGTGAACTGGTTGATGGGCATGGCGGCCTGACGCACAAAGACCAGGTAACTTGCAAGCGCGCCCACGTCGGCGAGCCCCTTGATGCAGAGCATGCCGCCCGCCACGGCGACGATGGCGTAGTTGGCATAGCCGATCACCACGGTCATGGGCACCATCGAGTTGGCGTAGGCTTGCGCGGCGCCACCGGTGCGGCGCAGTTCTTGGTTGCGCACGTCAAAACCAGCCACGTTGGCCTGTTCGTGATTAAAGACCTTGATGACCTTTTGGCCCGAGACCATCTCTTCGATATATCCGTCCAAATCGCCCAGCGACGCCTGCTGAGCGGCAAAAAAGCGCTTGGAACGCATGCCCGAGTAGCGCGCGTACAGCACAATGGCCGCGTCGCACACGAGCGTGATAATCGTGAGCTGCCAGTTGAGGATGATGAGCATAGCCGTGGTGCCGACCATTTGGATGCTCGCCTGAATCACGTTGGCAAAGCTGTTGTTGAGCGCCTCGGAGACGGTGTCGACGTCGTTGGTAAAGAAGCTCATGATGTCGCCCGAACGCGTGCTGTCAAAATAACTGAGCGGCAGCGTCTGGATGTGTGCAAACAGGTCGCGGCGGATATCGGATACCACGCGCTGGGCCGCACGCACCATAATTTGCGAGTAGCCCAGAGCGGAGAGTACGCCCACGGCGTAGATGATCGCCGTCAGGATGACCTGCTTGGCGAGCAGTTCCTCCCCGCCCGTGGCCAAACCGTTGACGATGGGGCGCACCATGTAGGTGCCGGCAAGGCTTGCGATGGCGGCGATAGAGACAAGCGCACCCACCGCGAGCAACGAGAACTTGGCATGCCCCATGTAGGAGAGCAAGCGGCGGAGCGTCTGCGCCAGATTGGCGGGACGGGCCTGAGCGGATGTCTTAGGCATGGTGCTCACCTCCTTCCGTGGCTTGAAGTGATCCGCTGGAACCAGAGGAAGACGGGGCATTTGCGCCGTCCGCGACGCCCGCATCCCCCGCAAACTCCATCTGCGAGGCATAAATCTCCTGATAAATGGCATCGCCCGCCAGCAGATCCTCATGCGTGCCCACGCCGTGGACACGTCCGTCGTCCAGCACAATAATGCGATCGGCATCCATGACGCTCGCAATGCGCTGTGCGATGACAATCACCGTCGTATTGGGAATCTGAGCAATATGCTCACGAATCTTGGCGTCGGTCGCCATATCGACCGCGCTGGTCGAATCGTCAAAGATGAGCACACGCGGATGTTTGAGCAACGTACGCGCGATGCACAGACGCTGTTTTTGTCCGCCCGAGACGCCGGCACCGCCCTGGCCCAGATAGCCGTCGAGTCCGCCGATGCGATCTAGGAACTCGTCCACGCATGCCGCCCGGCAGGCACGCAGCAGCTCCTCGTCGGTGGCATCGGGCGCGCCCCACTGCAGGTTCTCGCGCACGGTACCCGTAAACAGCACGTTCTTTTGTAGCACGATGCCCACGGCGTCGCGCAAGGCGGCCAAGTCGTAATCGCGCACATCGCGCCCGCCCACGAGCACGGCGCCTTCGGTGGCGTCGTACAGGCGCGCGATCAGCTGCACAAGCGAGCTCTTGCCCGAGCCCGTGCCGCCGAGGATGCCCACCGTCGAGCCGCTCTCGATGCGAAGGTCGATATGCTCGAGCACGTCCTCGGCTGCATCCGCGCGGTATTTAAAGGAAACGTCGCGAAACTCGATACTGCCGTCCACTGGCCCCGCAGTCGCAAGGTCCCCCGCAGGGTTGGCGATAAAGGGCTCCTCATCGAGCACCTCTGCGATACGGCCCACACTCGTGAGAGCGCGGGTGAGCAGCAAAAACACGTTGGAGATCATCATGAGCGAGTTCATGATCAACAGCACATAGCTCATAAAGCCCGTGAGCGAGCCCACGCCGAGCTCGCCGGCAAGGATCATGCGACCGCCGATCCACAGAATGGAAAGCGCCGCCACGTACATCGACAGCTGAAACACCGGCAGGTTGAGCACGGCGTTGCCGAAGGTCTTCGTCGCCGTATGCGCGAGCTCGGTATTGACGGCGTCGAACTTGGCCTCCTCGTGCTCGGCACGCACGTACGCCTTGACGGCGCGCACGGCGGTGAGGTCCTCCTGCACCACACCGTTGAGATGGTCCATCGAGGTCTGCAGCTGGCGGTAGAGCGGACTGACGCGATAGGTGATAACGCCCAGCACGATCGCCAGCACCGGCAGGATGATCGCGAAAACGGTGGCGAGCGGACGCGACAGCACCAGCGCATAGACCAAGCCGACGATGAGCGTCACGGGACCGCGCACCATGGGGCGAAAGCCATTGCCGATGGCATTTTGGATGACGGTGATATCGGTAGTCATGCGGGTGACGAGCGAGCTGGCGTCGTAGTTATCCAGATTGCCAAAAGCGAGCGTCTGGATCTTGCGGTACTCCGCCTCGCGCAAGTTAGCGCCCAGCCCCGAGGCGACGCGAGCAGACGTGCGTGCATAGCCCAAGCCAAGTACCAGCGAACATGCGGCGAATACCAGCATATACGCGCCCTGCAACAGCATGTAGTTGATGTCGCCCGCGGGAACGCCCACGTCGATGATATTTGCCATGATGACCGGGATAAACAGCTCGAGCGCCGTCTCGGCCGTCACAAAGAACACGCCGAGTATGGCATCGCGGCGGTATGCCCCCAGATAGGAAAACAAAATCTTGAGATTGCGCACGCAGGTTCATCCCCCATCAAACGTTGTTCGCAAACCCAGGTATTATGGCGCGCCGTGCATCGGTGTCAAGTGCTCCGAAATCGATTTCTGCAAGGCTAGTGCAGGCGCCAAGCTCGCAGGACGCGCCCCTGTATTCAATTGGAAATGAACGCGAGCGTGACTTTTTTCTCCCCGCCGCCAACACAAACCTTGACTCTACAATCGTTGTAGGGTTTTCACTACACTGGTACGTAAACAGACCAAGCCAGAAAGCCCCGCCCATGGAACACGACCTCACACGCGGCAATGTCCTTAAGACCATCGCGGTCTTTGCCCTGCCTTATATGCTCTCGTACTTTTTGCAGATGCTCTACGGCATGGCCGACCTGTACATGATGGGGCAGTTTAGCGGCGCCGCCGGCATCACCGCCGTGGGCAACGGCGCGCAGACGCTCTATATCATTACCGTGACGCTCGTGGGCCTGGCCATGGGAACGACGGTTATCGTCGGCCACGCCGTGGGTTCGCGTCGGTTTGACCGCGCCGAGACCGCCATCGGCAACACCATCACGCTCTTTATGGGTGTCTCGGTGGTGCTGGCCGCTGTCCTGCTCGCACTGTGTCCGCAGATTGTGGCACTCATTGGCACGCCGGCCGAAGCGGTCGAAGGAACCGCCGCCTACCTGCGTTTCTGCTTTATGGGCATTCCCTTTATCGCCGCGTACAACATCCTCTCGGCCATCTTTCGCGGCCTAGGCGATTCGCGCTCGCCCATGTACGTGATTGGCGTGGCATGCATCATCAACATCGCGCTCGACTTTCTGTTTATCGGCCACATGGGGCTCGGCCCCGTAGGCGCGGCACTCGGCACAGTCATCGCGCAGACGGCGAGCGTGGCTCTCGCGCTCGTGTGGCTCAAGAGCCGCCGTACGCACATTCACCTCAAGCGCAGCGACCTGCGCCCCCAGCCCGAGGTGCTCGGCAGCATCCTTAAGATCGGCGTGCCCGTAGCCGTGCAGGACGGCTGCATCCAGGTGGCGTTTATGTTCATCACCGTCATCGCCAACCACCGCGGCCTGGTTGATGCCGCCGCCGTAGGCTTGGTCGAAAAGATGATCAGCTTTTTGTTTATCGTGCCGAGTTCCATGGGCGCTACCGTCAGCGCGCTCACGGCGCAAAACGCCGGCGCGGGCAAGGGCGACCGCGCGCGTCAGGTGCTCAAGGATGCCATGACGATCTCGGTCGTGTACGGCTGCCTAATCACGGTGCTGATGTGGCTGGTGGCGCCGGCGTTTATTGGCTTTTTTGCCAAGGACGCTGCAGTGGTCGCGGCCGGTACCGGCTATATGCGCAGCTACATTTTCGACGCGATTTTTGCCGGCATTCACATTTGTTTTAGCGGCTTTTTCGCTGCATACGGCAAGAGCTACATCGGCTTTGCGCACAACGTGCTGGCCGTGGCGCTCATTCGCGTGCCCGGTGCATGGCTGCTGTCGAACGCCTATTCCGATACGTTGTTTCCCATGGGTATCGCCTCGCCGTGCGGGTCCATTCTGTCGGCGGTCATCTGTGTGATTGCATTTACCGTGCTCAACCGGCGCGGGGCTTTTGACAAGCTGATGGCGTAGCGAGGCGACGCATGCCTAGCACCTCTCCCCTGTTTTTACCGAAAGGAGTGGTCCTGTGACCGACATGCCAAGCGAACACACCGAGGGCCTGCTCCGCATTGGCGAGGTGGCGCGCCTGCTCAATTTGAGCGTGGGCACACTGCGTCATTACGAGCAGATGGGGCTGTTAGAGCCAGCATATGTCGATCAGGCGAGGGGCTACCGCTACTACGGAACGCGGCAGCTCTCCACACTCAACACCATCGGCAACCTGCGCGTTCTCGACTTGCCGCTGGCGCAGATTCGCGAGTTTGTCACTACGCGCGATATGGATTTGATACAACGGCAACTGACCAAGCAACAGGAGTTAATTGAGCACAGGCGGCGTGAGTTGGAGCGCATGTCGCGCAAGATTGACCAGCGGCTTGCCTTGCTTCATGGCGCTTTGAATGCTGATCTCGACACCATTAGCGAAATCGAGGAACCCGAACTTCGCTGCGCCACGCTGCACGAGCGCGTCAATCCCACCGACGCCTATTCGCTGGGATGGCATATCCGCCAGCTTCAGCAGGGGCAGCACGAAACCTTTGCCTATCTGGGCAATCTGGGTGTGGGCATCGCGCCCGAGCGCCTGACCGCCGGCGACTTTGATGGCTACGACGAGGTCTTCCTGCTGCTCGATGACACCGATGATTACTTGGGCGACGTTGAGACGCGACCTGCCGCGCGCTGCCTGACCATAAGCTTCCGCGGCACGCACGGGCAAGCAGCCCCGCGCTATAAGCAGCTGCTCGGCTATATGCGCGAGCACAACCTGGCGCCCACCGGGCCTTCGCGCGAGATCGCCCTTATCGATGACATCATCAGCGACGACCCGGCAACCTACGTAACGCAGATCACGGTGCCGGTTGCCCCAGCAAAGTAAGAACCGCCCGGAAGGCATCATGCTTCCCGGGCGGATCTTCAATTTGGTTATCGATGCGCTAAGCCTGGGGCACCTCGCCGGTAGCCAAGATCTGCTCGAGTGCGTCCTCGTCCAGCACGGGTACGCCCAGCTGCTCGGCTTTGGTGAGCTTGGAGCCCGCTTTGGGACCGGCGACCAGGTAGCTCGTCTTCTTAGAAACACTGCCCGAAACCTTGGCGCCGAGCACCTTGAGCGCCGCACCCGCCTCGTCGCGCGTGCGATTGACGAGCGTGCCGGTGAGCACAAAGGTCAGACCCGCAAGCGGCTGTGCGTCGGCGAGCTCGCCCGCCACGCCAGCTTCGGCCGCGGCTTGCGCATGAGCGGCGCCCAAGTCGACCTCGAGCGAAAGGCCCGCTTGGCGCAGACGTTCCAGCACGGCGAGGTTCTCGGGCACGGCCAGGAACTGCTTGACGCTCGCCGCAATCTTGGGACCGATGCCCTCGCACTCGGCGATATCCTCTTCGCTCGCCAAGATGAGCTTGTCGATCGACAGGAATCGCTCGGCGATGACCTCGCCCACACTCTTGCCCACATGGCGGATACCCAGGGCAAACAGCACGCGACCGAGTGGCTGGCTCTTGGACTTGTTGAGCTCGGCGATGATTTTCTCGGCCGTCTTGAGGCCCACCGGAATGGGGTCGCCCTTCTTGACGCCCTTTTTGCTGTTGGAGCTGGCATAGGTGCGCCCTGTGTCCAGGCCGGCGATATCGTCGACCGTGAGCTGGTAGAAGTTCGCGACATCATGGATCAGACCGGCGGCGATCATCTTGTCGACGATCTCGTCGCCCAGGCCGTCGACGTCCATGCAGCCGCGGCTCACCCAGTGGAGCAGGCGCTCCTTGAGCTGTGCGGGGCAGTCGATGGACACGCAGCGGTAGGCCACCTCACCGTCCTCGTGGACCACGGGGCTACCGCACACGGGGCAGACCTCGGGCATCTGCCAGTCAACGCTGTCGACCGGGCGCTTGTCGAGCACGGGACCCACGACCTCGGGGATCACGTCGCCCGCCTTGTGCACGATGATGGTGTCGCCCTCGCGCACGTTTTTGCGGCGGATCTCATCGATGTTGGGCAGCGTGGCGCGCGCGATGGTGGAGCCGGCGACCGTCACCGGGTCGAACTCGGCGACCGGCGTGAGCACACCGGTGCGGCCCACCTGGATGCGAATTTCGCGCAGGACGGTCTGCTTTTCCTCGGGCGGGAACTTAAAGGCGATGGCCCAGCGCGGTGCACGAGCGGTAAAGCCCAGGTCGAGCTGCTGCTGGAAGCTGTCGACCTTTACGACCACGCCGTCGATGTCGTAATCCAGGTCGCCGCGGTGCTCGAGCGCCTGGGCACAGAACTCGTGGACCTCGGACGGCGTGGCGCAACGAGCCACGTTGGGGTTGACGCTGAAGCCGGCGCTACGCAGCCAGTCGAGAAACTCGCGCTGGCTGTGGACGTGCAGCGGATCGGTATCGGCGATGGCATAGATAAAGGTGGCCAGGTCGCGGCGCGCCGTGACCTTGGGGTCCTTTTGGCGCAGGGATCCTGCAGCAGCGTTGCGCGGGTTGGCAAAGGGGTCGCGGCCCTCGGCATCGGCCTCTTCGTTTAGACGGACAAAGCTGCCCTTGGGCATGTAGACCTCACCACGCACTTCGATGGTACGCTCGCGATCGGCGCCCATGTGGGCGAGCGCCGGCTCGGACAGGTGCATGGGCACGTCCTTGATGGTACGGACGTTGAGCGACACGTCCTCGCCCGTGGTGCCATCGCCGCGCGTGGCGGCGCGTACGAAGGTGCCGTTTTGGTAGGTAAGCGCGACGCCCAAGCCGTCGATCTTGAGCTCGCAGGTATAGGTGACGCTACCGGCGCCGAGCGCATCCTCGGTGCGCTGGAGCCACGCGTCAAGTTCGTCCAGGTCCATGGCATCGTCCATGGAATACATGCGGGCCATGTGCGTGACCGGCGTAAACTGCTCGCTCACGTATCCGCCCACGCGCTGGGTATAGCTGTCGGGCGTCACCAAATCGGGATAGGTCGCCTCGATTTCCTGCAGCTCAACGAGCATTTTGTCGAAGGCGGCGTCCGTGATCTCGTGCGCATCGAGCATGTAGTAGCGGTACGCGTGGTAATCGAGCTCGTGGCGCAGCTCGGCCGCGCGCGCGGCGGCCTGGGCATGGGCGTCGGCCGGTGCAGCGGCATCCGCGCCCGCGGGCGTTTCGGTATCGATGTCCACGCCGTCACCAAACAGGCTCGATTGCTCCATAGCGGCACTCCTTCGCTCGATTTCAAACGGATACTAGAGTACCACCGGTCACCATGGCGCCGAATAACCCTTTCGAATCGCACCGAATCGGCAGCCTGGGGTGGATCGCGCGATCAAACCATGCCCTTGCCAGTTCTAAATGATCCGTTTTCCTCCATCCCCAATGGATCACTACGAAAAGAGGGGTTGTCCCGCGTTGGCGGAACAGCCCCTCTGGCATCGGTATGTGCGATACGGCTCGTTAGTAACCCTGGCCGTAGCCTTGACCCTGGCCCTGGCCCTGCTGGCCCAGCAGCTCCTCCAGGTACTGGCGCAGCTGTTCATCGGTAATACCACCGTTGCCGGTGTCGGTCGCGCTGTCATTCTGCTGCTGGTTCTGCAGCTCCTCGTCGGAGCCCAGCTCGACCGTGACCTTCTTCTCTTCCTTGCCGCGCATGAGCGTGATCTCGACCTTCTCGCCCACCTCGTGGCTGCGCAGCGCGATGATCAGACCATCGGCGCTCGAAATCTCATCGTCGCCCAGCTTGGTGATGACGTCGCCCTCCTGGATGCCAGCCTTGGCGGCGGGACCGTCCTCGACGACGCTCGCCACGTACGCGCCGCTATCGGTGCTCAGCTTGTTGGTGCGGGCGTTAAGCGCATTGACGCTCGAAAGCGTGGCGCCCATGTACGGATGCACCGGCGTCTTGCCGTCGATGATCTGGTCGGCAATGTTCTTGGCGTAGTTAACGGGAATAGCAAAGCCCACGCCCGAGCTGGAGCCCGAGTAGCTCTCGATGAGCGAGTTGATGCCCACCAGCTCACCATTGTCGTTAACGAGCGCGCCACCGGAGTTGCCCGGGTTGATGGCGGCATCGGTCTGGATCATGTTGGCATAGATGGTGTTACCGCTGGTAGAGCTCATGGCCGTGGAGCGATACAGCGCCGACACAATGCCCGTGGAGACAGACTGCTCATTGCCAAACGGCGAACCGATCGCCATGACCCACTCGCCCACGTTGAGCTTGGAGGAGTCGCCGATCTCGATCGGGGTGAGCTTGGAAGCATCGGCGTCCTTGAGCTTGATGACGGCCAGGTCGCTCGAGGCATCGTTGCCCACGAACTCGGCCTCGTACGTAGTGCCGTCATCCATGGTCACCACGTACTGATCGTAGCCATCGACCACGTGGTTGTTGGTGAGAATGTGGCCCTCAGTATCGAGTACTACGCCCGAGCCGACGCTGCCCGAGTTATTCGAATCGTCAGCAGACTGCGAAAGTGAGCCATTCTGGCTACCGCTCGAAGTAGCGGTAATGGAGACCACAGAGGGCAGGGCCTTGGCAGAAACGGCCTCGGCCAGCGTGGTGTCCTCGGAATCAATCGTAATCTTTTGCGTCGACGAACCCGAAGCGCCCGCCGTCACGGCATTCTTGCCACCGCCGATATCGAGCGTGCCGCTCATAATGAGTGCAATGACCAGCAGGGCACCACATGCGCAGCCGGCAAGCGCTGTAATAAAGATCGGCAGCTTTTTGGTCTTGGTCTTGACCACCGTGTGCTTGTTCACGACCTGTTGGCCGCCCAGCGGCTTGCCGGTCTGCGTATCGTAGGCCTGCACGTAGGGAATGTTGTTGCCGTCGGCAGGCGTCGACTCCACCTGCACGCGCGGCTGCTGCTGAGTCTCGCCGGCATTGCCAACATCCTGGGGACGCTGGGAATCGTTCTCGCTCATAGCTGCGATCCTTTCGTCAAATAACCAAAGGCCCGCCAAACACCGTGGCGGGCCATCATTGTTCACGTTGAGTTGTACCCCAAGCTGGGCAGTCCCGAGCACTAGATGCCAAGATTTCAGCTTTGCTTAAGTAATGACATGCTTATAGGCCAATTCGTTTTACGCCGTCATGTCTATTCGATATAACAGTCGATAGCAAAACCCACGGCTTCGCTCTCTGGCGTGAAAATAGTCTCTCTGCTTCTTGTTCGCGTTTTTTCATTGCCATTTTCATCTCTGACCACCGCGCCAACCACGAGCGCCAATCGCTTCCGAGCGTCCGGCAGCTCCAAGGCTTCCGCCATCCCAGCTCGCATCAAAATGGGAGCTCCTGCCATCAGGCCTAAGAACTGTTTTCCATCAATCATTCTTCATTCCCCTGGTCTGCTTGATTTGGCTTTCTCGGCTGAATGGGGATATAGAACAGTCCCGTCAAGTTCCTTATCTTCCACAAAAACTAGAATCCATTTTTCACCTGCCTTCAACCCTGCAACATATCCGGAACTTGACTTGCGGCGCATATCGATCTTTTTATGGCAACCACTTGGCATCAACGCCTCAAATTGCCCGTTATGAACATCCGATAGAGTGCGAACTTCGATCGCAACAACCGTGTCGTTTTCTCCCCCATTAGTCGCCCCTAGCAGGGACAAACTCACTGCAGCGACCAAGGCAAGGAAAAGAACCAATAGGGGTATTGCCCTTCGAATGAACTTGTCGCCGTTCACGAGCACAATCACCCCTTGCAATATGTTCCGTCGTGAGCCGTGTAAATTGATACGTCATATGGAAGAAACTGCAGCCGGTTTGTCTATCCATTCCAAACCACAAGCAGGTACTTCTTGGCATTTGAGTATGTGTTATACATTGCCACATAGCCCACAACTGCCATTGCGTGCCCGCTGCCATTTGACCTGAGCCCCCCGGAGAAAACATTGCCGAAACGCGCATGCGTAGGTTTTCGCCTCTTTGATAACTTTCGCCTGCGTTGGCGTTATCATTCCCGAAATCGTTTTGCTCGCATCAACAACGTAATCCCATTTATACAAATCCATGGCAAGTAACTAAATGTTATTCGCCAGATAGTGCTATACGCTTGATATTGTTTTTACTGACGCACTTTCAGTCGGTAAAAGGTATGATTCTTGCCACAAGCGAGAAAAGGGCACCGAAAAACTCCGGTGCCCTGTATCGTCTTCTGGTTATCCCTAGTCCTTAAACAGATAGCCCACGCCGCGGACGGTGGTGATGTGTGCCGCGATCTGCGGGCCCACCTTGGAGCGGATGCGTCGGATATGCACGTCGACGGTGCGCGTACCGCCGCAGTACTCAAAGCCCCACACGCGGTGCAGCAGCACCTCGCGGCTGTAGGCGCGGTTGGGGTGCGTCGCCAAAAAGCTCAGCAGCGAGTACTCCATCAGCGTCAGGTCGATGGGCTCGTTATCGAGCGTCACCTGGTAGGTAGCCAAGTTGATCTCGAGGTTATCGATGTTGAGCACATCGTCGGCGGTAACGGTCTCCTCCTCGCCCATCAGGCGCTGCGCACGAGCCTTGAGCTCGTTGGGCGTCGCCGTGGGGCATACAAAGTCGGCATGCGCGTGATTGGGCAGGCGCAAGGTACCGAGCGCCTCGTCGTCGACGATCACCAACATGGGAACGCCACCGCGGTCGTCAAGCCACTTGGCAATCTGATCGATGCGGTCGCTGCGGATGCCATCGGAATCGAGAATCAGCAGGTCAAAGTCGTGCGCCGCAGTCGGCGAATCGGGAGTAGCCAGGCTCACCTCGACACCCAGGGTGGTCGTCAAGCTGCGGGCAAACTCGTGGAAGCGCGTCGTGCGCGCCATGAACAGGGCACTCTTTTCGGACATATCGGCCTCCAAGGAAATGAGCTCAATCGTACTGGAACAAGCCAGCGCGATTAGGAGTTCGCCAGGTAGTGCTTGATCTCCCACTCGGTGATCGTAGACTCAAACTTATGCCACTCGTCGCGCTTCTTTTTAAGGAAGAAGCTGTGGATGTGCTCGCCGAGGGCATCCTTCATAAACTGCGAGTCCTCAAAGACGTCGAGTGCCTCTTTAAGCGAGCGCGGCAGCGGCGTGTAACCGGCCTCAAGCATCTGACGGCCGGTGAGCTTGAGCGTCTCGGCCGTGGCCTCGGGCGGGAGTTCCAGCTTGCGCTCGATGCCGTCGAGACCGGCCTTCTTGGCGCGCTCGGCCGCTGCGAAATA
>URTP01000054.1 GCA_900550835.1 uncultured Collinsella sp.
GCCTTGCCCTTACGCTACGAAGAAGTAGACGGGGAAGGCAAGGGCTGCGATCCACATGAGCGGCTTGATCTTGGATGCCTCGCCCTTAAAGAGCGCGACGACCACGTAGGCGATAAAGCCCAGACCAATGCCGGCAGAGATGGAGTAGGTGAAGGGCACGCCGGCGACAATCATGAACGCCGGGAAGCCCTGCGACACGTCGGACCAGTCGATCTCGGAGGCCTCGCTCATCATGAGGTAGCCGACGTAGACCAGAGCACCGCAGGTGGCGGCGCTGGAAACGATGGTGACGATGGGGGAGAAGAACGCGGCGAGAATGAACAGCACGCCGGTGGTGACGGAGGTGAGGCCCGTGCGGCCACCGTCGGCAGCGCCAGAGGTGGACTCGACGAAGGTGGTGATGGAGGAGACGCCCATAAAGCCACCGGCAGCAGCGGCCACGGAGTCGACGACCAGGATGGGACGGATGTCCTCGACATTGCCGTCCTCGGTCAAGAACTCGCCCTGCTTGGCGACGGCCATCGCGGTGCCCATGGTGTCGAAGAAGTCGCTCATGAGCAGCGAGAAGGCAACGACGAGCAGCATCGGGTCGGTCAGGACCTTCACGATGGCAAGGTTGCCGTCGGCAGTGCTGGCAAACGGGGCGCCGAAGGTCGAGAAGTCGAGCGGTGCGATGAGGCCCTCGGGAGCATGGGTGACGCCCAGCGGGATTCCGGCGATAACGGCGACGATGATGCCGATGAGCAGCGAGCCCGGCACGTTGCGGGAAGCCAGGGCAACCGTCACGACGATGGAGATGATGCCGACGATAAAGGTGGGGGAGGCGATGTCGCCCAGGCCGACGAGCGTACCGGCGCCAGCGGTGATGATGCCGGCGTCGCACAGGCCGATCATGGCGATAAACAGGCCCAGACCCACCGAGATGGCGTGGCGCAGGACCACGGGGATGGCGTCCATGATGGCCTCGCGCAGGCCGCAAAGGACGAGCAGCAAGATGACGATACCCTCGAGGAAGATAACGCTCATGGCGACGTGCCAGTCACCGCCGCACATGGTGGTGGTGATGCCCGCGATCATGGCGTTGATGCCCAGGCCTGAAGCGCAGGCGAGCGGGCGGTTTGCGAAGATGCCCATGCAGATGGTCATGATGCCGGCGCCCAGGCAGGTGGCGCAGGCGAGCGCTCCCGCATCAATGCCAGCGCCCGAGAGCACTGCGGGGTTGACGGCGATGATGTAGGCCATCGCCAGGAATGTTGTCAGTCCAGCGCGAAGTTCGGTCCCGATTGTGGACTTGCGCTCACTGACGTGAAAAAGTTCGTCCATGCATACCCTTTCCTTGTTCGGCCCCGAGTTTAGGCCGATTGACACGAACTCATTTACTATATCGCCTTTACAACCTTGCTGTTCCTCGCATGTTGATGTTCGGCGCTTTGTAACAGACGGACGGTATTTATCGCATGAAAATGTGTGGGTACCGTATACTTAAGCGGTTACAACGACCCCTATGGAGGAACGTATGATTAAAGAGCTTTGCCACGACGAGGCTATCCTGTCCCAGCGTTGCGAGGTTGCGACCGTCGAGGACGAGTCGGTTGCTCAGGACCTGATCGATACCATCAAGTCGCTCGATGATGCCGGCTGCTTGGCCGCCAACCAGATCGGCGTTACCAAGAAGGTCTGCGTCTACCTGGACGACGCCGGCGAGCCCCACGTGCTCTACAACCCCCGTCTGGTGTTTGGCCTGGGCGCCAGCAAGATGGAGGAGAGCTGCCTGACGCACGAGGAGGCCACCAAGTCCACGCGCTATATCAAGTGCAAGGTTGCCTTTGACCAGATCGTCGATGGCAAGATGCGCGAGCGCAAGCAGGACTTTGTGGGCTTCGAGGCGCAGATGGTCCAGCATATGATCGACCACTGTCTTGGAAAGTTGGTCTAAGGGGACCAAAGCACCGCACTTCGTCTCTTTTGGTCCGGGCGTGACATTGTTGTCATGTCCGGGCTTTTGTGTTTAGCGCCTTTTTGTTTGGTGACAATAACCTTAGCAGGACCGTAAAGCTAGGAGGCGCTATGTGCACGAGCATTCGATTTACCGATAATTCTGGCCACATGTATCTGGGCCGCAACCTCGACTGGAGCTTTGACTACGGCCAACAGGTTCGCGTGATGCCGCGCGGGTTCCACATTCCGTATTCGTTTATCGACGATGCGTCGGCGGCACACGCGGTAATCGGCATGTGCATCGATTACAAGAACTATCCCATGTTTTTCGACTGTGGTAACGATGCGGGTCTGGCTGTGGCGGGGCTCAACTTTCCCGGCTATGCCGAGTATGCCGAGGGCCCTGTCGACGGCAAGAACAATATCGCGGCCTATGAGTTTCCCCTGTGGGTGGCAGCGACGTTCTCGACGGTCGATGAGGTCGAGGCCGCGCTGCGCGACACGGTGATTGTCGCCAAATCTGCCGGAGAGGGGCTGGGCGTGTCGCTGCTCCATTGGATTATCGGCGACAGCCAGCGCAGCATCGTGGTCGAGATGATGGCTGACGGCCTGCATGTATACGACGATCCGGTCGACACCCTTGCCAACCAGCCGACCTTCCCGTGGCACATGGAAAACCTGCGCACCTATACCCCCGCCACAAGCGATTTTCCGCAGACGGCGACATGGCGTGGCGCCGAGCTTAAGCCCTATGGAGCCGGTGCCGGCATGCGCGGCATTCCGGGCGATTGCTATTCGCCGAGCCGTTTTGTAAAGGCGGCGTACCTCAATGCCAATTACCCGCAAAAGGAGAGCGAGACCGAAAACGTCGTTCGCATGTTCCGCTCGCTCGAGGGCGTGGTGATGATTGAGGGGGCGTCCAGGATGGGCGATGGCAAGTTCGAGAAGACTATCTATACCGGATGCTTTAGCGCGCGCACGGGCAATTATTACTACGCGATGTATGGGGATCCGTCGATTCGTTACGTGAGCCTGATGGATGCCGAGGGCGCGAGCCCCGATAGGCTCGTGGTTCCCGAGCCGCGTCGTTCGTAGCTCACTGGTCCGTTGCGACATAAAACGGCCTCGCACCTCCTATGAGATGCGAGGCCGTTGTCGTCAATGGCTGGTGGCGTGTTAGAAGTTGGCGTCGTTGAACTGGGTGCTCTCGAGTCCGTCGAGTTGCTGTTCGGGCGTATCGGCGACGCTCTCGAGCAGCTCGGTGGGATCGACGTTCATGCTCTTGCCGGCCTCGTTGCCGTTGACCAAGTCGTCCGAGAAGATGTCGACCTCCATTTCCTCGGCCTCTTCGATCTGAACCTCGAGCGGCACCTGGGTGCGCACAAGTTTGACGGCCGGGCGCATGCGGGCAAAGAGCGGTACGTACTCAATGATGATGGCCGAGTTCTCGAGACCGTACCAGCGTGCCGGGCTTCCGCAGGCGCGGCGGACGGCGTACTTGATGGCCATCACGCGGTGGTCATTGCGGTTGATGTCCGTTTCGGGGGCAAGCATCTTGCACAGCATGCAAAAGCGGAAGTCACCTACGTTGCCGCGCGTCTCGTAGATGGAGTAGGTGTGATGTTGCGGCGGCAGCTCGCCCGATGCCATCAAGTCGCCGACGATCTGACGCAGATAGGCGTTGACGCGCTGGTTGACCTTAAAGCCCAGGTCCAGGCGCACGCGGAACAAAAAGTCCGTGCCAAAGGTCTCGACGGAATACTCGTGCGTATAGGGTTCGTCGGTAACGTGCACGTTGATGAACCAATATGCCTTGGCGCGCTTGGGGTGCTTGTCCAGGATGGAATAGAGCACGTCGCGGTCGAGTGTGAGCGGGTCGGGGCTGTTGGTGAGAAATACCAGATTGTCGGCGAGCACGGGATAGGTCTCGTCATTGCGCAGGCGATTGAGCTGGTCGATGTACTTGGAGACGGGCAGCAGAATCGTCTGCGTGCGCTCGATGGCGGTGCCGCGACGCCACACATACATAAGGCCAAACAGCAGTGCGGCCAAGAAGATCATCACATAGCCGCCGTCAAAGAACATGGTGAGGCACGAGGCGAAAAAGCACAGCTCAATGGCGCCGAAGAGCAGGGCGAAGACGCAGGCGCCCAGCTTGTGCTTGAGAATGCCGGCGATATAGCTCGTCAAAAGCGTGGTGGTCATAAGCATGGTCACGGTAATGGCGAGGCCGTAGGCACTCTCCATGCGCTCGGAGTTTTGGAACAGCAGCACGATGAAGATGCAGCCGACCCACATGATGTTATTGACGAGCGGAATATAGAGCTGGCCCTTGGTGTCGCTGGGGTAGTGGATGCGCAGGTGCGGCATAAGGTTGAGGCGCGTTGCCTCGGATACCAGCGAGAACGAGCCGGTGATGAGCGCCTGTGAGGCGATGATGGCCGCCACGGCCGAAAGCACGATGGCAAACGGGCGTAGGGGCTCGGGGAGCATCATATAGAACGGGTTGACGATATCCATCGCGAGCATCTGGGGGTTGGAGTTATTGGCGAGCAGCCAAGCTCCCTGACCCAGATAGTTGAGGATAAGGGCCGCCTTAACAAATGGCCAGGATGCATAGATGTTTGCCTTGCCCACGTGGCCCATGTCCGAGTAGAGTGCCTCGGCACCGGTTGTCGACAGGAAGACAAAGCCGAGCACCATAATGCCCGAATGGTTGATGGGCGAGAACAGGAACATAATGCCGCGGATGGGGTTGAGCGCGCGCAAGATGGACAGGTTGCCGAGCATGTTGAACAGACCGGCGCCTGCCAGGAACAGGAACCACAGCGTCATGAGCGGGCCGAAGAGCTTGCCGATTGACGAGGTGCCGGCGCGCTGCATGGCAAATAGGCCGCAGATAATGATGATGGTGATGATGATGACGTTGGTCTGGCCGTCGCCCAGCAGCGCATGGCCCCATTCGATGGTGCGTAGACCCTCGATGGCTGTGGTGACCGTGACGGCGGGGGTGAGGATGCCGTCGGCGAGCAGCGCCGCGCCGCCGATCATGGCGGGCAGAATCAGCCATGGTGCCACCTTGCGTACGAGGCTGAACAGGGCGAAGATGCCGCCTTCGTTGTGGTTGTCGGCCTTCATGGCGATTACCACGTACTTGACCGTGGTCACGAGCGTCATGGTCCAGATGACGAGCGAAAGCGCGCCCAGGATCATGTCCTCGCTGACGGTACCGATGCCGCCGTTGTTGGCGACGATTGATTTCATGGTGTACATAGGGCTCGTGCCGATGTCGCCATAGACGACGCCGAGCGTTACGAGCAGCATGCCAGCGGAGAGGGGGATGGCTCCGTGCCCGCCTTGCCCGCGCTGGTCTTGGAGGTTTGCCTCCAGTTTGTTGTGTGCCACGAGGACTCCCTTAGACATCCGGTTATCTGTCTAGGACAAAAAACTTTATGCCGTCTTTATACATACAAGAGCAGTTTGGCACATCGGGTTATTTTAGACAATAATCCTCAGCTGGGGATTATTTATCTACGCAGGTAGCATTTCAAAGCAGGGGCTTTTAAGCACGTGCTATCTGGGCGATGCCAGCCTTGACGTTTGCGCGTTTGCCGGCGAGTTCGCAAAAGAGCGCGCCGCCGATGATAAGCGCGGCGCCCATCAGGCGGACCGGTGTTATGGCTTCACCCAAAAGGGCGGCCGAGAACACGACCGCCGAAAGCGGCTCGAGGTAGCCGACGACGGCGACGGTCTGGACGGGCAGCTTGGCGACGGCGCTAAAGTAGAGCAGGCAACCAATGCCGGTGTTGACGACGCCGAGCATAGCGACGGCGCGCCAATCAATACTGGCGGCGACGCCGGCGGACAGGAATGAGGGAGCGCCCTGCGTGATAAGTGTGAGGGCCAGCGCGGTCACAAAGGCGGCGCTCACCTGGAGCGTGGAGTTCTCGAGGCCTTCGATGTGTGGCGCACCCTTGCTAGCGATGACCATCAATGCGTAGCAGAAGGCCGAGACGATGCCGCAGACAATACCCGCAATGGGCATATTGCCGCCTAGACCTTGTGCCGCAATGAGAAAAGCACCGCAGGCGACGGCGATAAAGCCGGCGATTTTGCTGCCGGTCAGCTTTTCGCCAAAAATGAGCGGGGAGAGGGCCATAACGATGATGGGGCCACAGTAATACAACAGCGAGGAGATACCAACGCCGATCGTCTGATAGGCGCGGAACAGGAAAATCCAGCTGGCGCCCAGCGCGGCGCCCGAGACGATGAGCGCTGCGGCCTCGCGGGGGCGAGACGGAGCCTGCAGGTTATGGCGCTTGGTTATGAAGAGGATGGCGGCAAGGGTGAGAGCGCCCAAAAACGTGCGCAACAGTACGATATCGGAGCTCGGCAGCGCGATGGCAGCGGCGATGATGCCGTTGGAGCCAAACAATAGCAATGCTGCTAAGTACGTAAACAATCCGTTGTTCATGTGCTGACATCCCCTCTATATCCGAGCATGTTCACTATGGGTGAACTGGCTTTAGAAGAAAAGCGAATATAATGCATGGATAACATGACAAAAACTCATGTAAAGGTGGAGGGGTGCCGTGGAAACGAATATTCAAAAGATGCAGGTGCTGCTCGAGACGGTGCGTGCCGGCAGTTTTACGCGCGCCGCCGAGCGGCTGAGCTATTCGCAGTCGGGCGTGAGCCGCATGGTGGGCGACCTTGAGACCGATTGGGGTTTTAAGGTGCTCGACCGCAGCCGCGAGGGTGTGGTGCTTTCTGCCGATGGGCGGCAGATCATGCCGGCGGTTGAGGCGCTCTGCGAGGAGTTTGGCCGCCTGCAGCGACACGTGGACGAGATGCGTGGGCTCATGCGCGGCAAGATCTGCATTGGTACGTTTTCGAGTGTGGCGACCCACGTGCTGCCACCGGTCATTGCGCGTTTTCGCGCCGATCACCCGGACGTCGATTATGAGTTGCTGATGGGCGATTACTCAGAGATTGAACAATGGGTGGCGGAGGGGCGCTGCGACCTGGGCTTTATCCCGCGTGAGCCCCGAGAAAACGGCATGGCATCACGGTCTTTAGTGTGTGATGAGCTGATGGCGGTGGTGCCGACAGATTCGTTGCTTGCCACGGCGGAGTTCGTCTCTCTTACCGATTTGGCAAGAGAGCAGTTTATTCTGCTGGAACGGGGTACCGATGATGAGATTACGCCGCTATTCCGTCGGGCGGGGCTGGCGGTGCGCTCAAAACTGTCGACTTGGGATGACTATGCGATTATGGCTATGGTCGAGGATGGCCTGGGCGTGAGCATTCTTCCCGCGCTCATCTTGCGTCGCTGCCAGTTCGATGTTGCTGTGCGTCCGCTCGAGGGGCATCCCCATCGGCAGATCAACGCCATATATCGAACGGCCGATGTTTCGCTTGCCGCCGCTCGTTTCCTCGAATACCTCTAAATGCGTGCACGTCGTTATCGCCTTGGGATAAATCTCGAGGTCTTGCTCATTTTATTTTTGAAATTGAACTTTTCGAAATAGCACGGCGTTATACTGCTGCCTAAATTGAACTCAGGTTCAATTCGTGTTGTATAAATTGAACTTTGCCAGCAAGGAGGTTCTAGTGGCCCAAGAGACGTTTAGCGATCGTCTGCGACAGGCTATGTCCGATCGCGACGTTCGCCAGTCGGACGTGATCCGCGCATCGGAGATGCTCGGCAAAAAACTCGGCAAGAGTCAGATGAGCCAATATGTGAGCGGCAAGACGATTCCGCGGCGCGATGTGGCTGAGCTGCTCGCCCGTATTTTGG
Organism: uncultured Collinsella sp.; assembly: GCA_900550835.1. Classification (GTDB taxonomy): domain Bacteria; phylum Actinomycetota; class Coriobacteriia; order Coriobacteriales; family Coriobacteriaceae; genus Collinsella. The sequence goes on from URTP01000054.1 coordinate 7,739, forward strand.
AGGTCGATGTTACCTGGCTGCTTGCCGGCGACGCCGATCAAGGCGAGGCATCATCACCCCGCAACGATTCCAAGCCCGAACCCCATCCCTCAGCTCAAATTGCAAGGAGCACCACCATGCGTACTTTTTCTAAATCCACCAAGCTCGATAACGTCCTGTATGACGTGCGCGGTCCCGTCGTCGACGAGGCCGCCCGTATGGAGGACGAGGGCGAGCGCATCCTCAAGCTCAATATCGGCAACCCGGCGCCCTTCGGTTTCCGCACGCCCGATGAGGTCATCAAGGACATGCGCCAGCAGCTGCCCGACTGCGAAGGCTATTCCAACTCGCGTGGCCTGTTCTCCGCGCGCAAGGCGATCATGCAGTATTCGCAGATCAAGGGCTTGCCCAACGTTCAGATGGAGCATATCTACACGGGCAACGGCGTGTCCGAGCTCATTCAGCTTTCGATGAACGCGCTGCTCGACAATGGCGACGAGATTCTGATCCCCAGCCCCGACTATCCGCTCTGGACGGCGTGCGCAACCCTTGCCGGCGGTCATCCCGTGCACTATCTGTGCGATGAGCAGGCGGATTGGTATCCCGACCTGGAGGATATGGAGTCCAAGATCACGAGCGCGACCAAAGCCCTCGTCATCATCAACCCCAACAACCCCACGGGTTCCGTCTATCCGCGCGAGGTGCTCGAGGGCATCGTCGAGGTTGCACGCAGGCATCAGCTGATGATCTTTGCTGATGAGATCTACGACCGCCTGTGCATGGACGGCTACGAGCACGTCTCGATTGCCTCGCTCGCTCCCGATCTGCCCTGCGTCACCTTTAGCGGTCTGTCCAAGTCGCACATGATCGCGGGCTATCGTATTGGCTGGATGGTGCTTTCGGGCAACCAGCGCTGCATGAGCGACTTCATCATGGGCATCAACATGCTCTCCAACATGCGCCTGTGCTCCAACGTGCCGGCTCAGTCGATCGTTCAGACGGCGCTCGGTGGCCATCAGTCCGTCAACGACTACATCCGCCCCGGCGGCCGTGTCTACGAGCAGCGCAACTTTGTGTATGAGGCGCTCAACAAGATTGACGGCATCTCGGTGGTTAAGCCGCGTGCGGCGTTCTACATCTTCCCCAAGATGGATGTGAAGAAGTTCAACATTACCGATGACGAGCAGTTCGCCCTTGACCTGCTGCACGAGAAGAAGATCCTGATCACGCGCGGCGGCGGCTTTAACTGGGCTGAGCCCGACCACTTCCGTATCGTGTACCTGCCGCGCATGGAAGTGCTCAAAGAGTCCCTCGAAGACTTGGCTGACTTCTTCGATCACTATCGCCAGTCGTAGGGGATTAGATATGTGCCGCCGCGAGAACTGAAGCGTCGCAGGATAGGCAAACGACAGCGAGCGAGCCGCATTTGCGCCAAGGTGACGTGAAGCGAAAGGGCGCTGACCTTTTGGTCGCGCCCTTGAAGCTGAACGTCAGATTGGTGTGAATGCGGCTCCCGCAGCGTCAAGCGGTCCGCCGTTCGGTAGAACGGCGGAACTATACAACGATTCCGCAACAGTGGTCGATTTCGTGTTGGATGATCTCGGCGGTGTAGCCCGAGAAGTTCTTGATGCGGTGGACGAAGTTCTCGTCCAAATACTCAACCTTAATGCGGCGATAGCGAGTACAGGGGCGCTCGCCGGAAAGCGAGAGGCATCCTTCGCTCGTCTGATAGGCATTGACCTGCTCAAGAATTTGAGGGTTGTACATCAGCAGCGCCCTGTTGCCGTCCTTTACGCAGATGATGCGTTTGCGCACGCCGATCATGTTGGCGGCGAGGCCAACGCACTCGTGCTCATGCTCGAGGAGCGTATCCAGGAGGTCCTGCCCGGTCGCGGCATCGTCGGGTCCCGCGTCTTCGGAAGGCAGGCGCAAAAAGAACTCGGATTTCATGATGGGCTTAATCATGGCGGGCTCCTCATGTCTCGTGCTTTCGTGGACTTTTAATAATAGCGCGGAAGGAAAGCTGCGCGTCAGCGTTACAATCTTTCAACGTTGGACCATGTTGTCGGATCCGTCGCGTGCGGCGTCTGACGTAAGTCTAGGGCTCATGCTCGCCCTGGACTGTTCCTCTGGGGCGATGCGACTGTCGTTCCAAGAGGAAGGAAATGCATGGGGAGCAAATCTCAGCAACAAGTTCAAGCAACGCTATCGGCCACTTCGGCGTTTCTCGTCGTAATGTATATTGCAGCCTTTGTCGCCGCGTTTAACGAGAACATCATTAACGTGGCACTGCACGATATCATGGCGGCCTTTTCGGTGAGTGCCACCACGGCGCAGTGGCTAGTTTCGGGATACATGATCGTGACGTCGATCTTTACGGCCATCATGGCCTTTCTGTCCGGTCGTTTCTCGACGCGCAAGCTGCTGTTTTTCGCATGCGGATGCATGGTCGCCGGAGAAGTTCTGTGCCTGGTCGCCCCGTCGTTTACCGTTTTGCTGCCAAGTCGTATTTTGCAGGCTGCGGGATCGGGCATCTTGTTTCCGCTCATGATGAATGTGGTGCTATCTTGTGCTCCGCGCGAGAAGCTCGGTCTGTATCTGAGCCTGGGCGGTGCCTGCATTACGCTAGGGCCGGCGTTTGGGCCCGTGATTAGTGGTCTTATGTGCACGTTGTTTGGCTGGAAGGCGGTGTTCGTAGTGCCGCTGGTGGGCGGTGTCGTGGTCGCCGCGGCGGCAGCAAAGCTCGTTCGGAATGTCGGAGAGCGCTCGAACACCACGCTTGATATTCTGTCGGTTGTTTTGCTCGCTGCCGGCATTACGGCGTTCGTGTATTCCGTAGGCGAGTTCTCGACCAATGTGATGGCCGGTATCGTGGCGCTTTTCGCCGCTGTTGTGGTGCTCGGCCTGTTTGCGGTTCGTCAGCTCAAGCTCGAGCATCCGGTGCTTAACGTGCGTCCCATGGCGAGCGTTCGTTTTTGGCCTGCATGCCTGCTTGTGGTGGTGTCGATGATGACGACGTTCTCGATGAGCGTTTTGTTGCCGCTCTATTTTGAGGGCGCATACGGCATGACCGCACTTGTCGCGGGTTTGCTCATTTTGCCGGCGATCGCCTGCAACGCCGTGACCTCGATTGTGGGCGGACGCGTGATGGATGCCCGTGGTGCGTGGCCGCTGCTGCCGGTCGGCTTTGCCCTGATCGCTGTGGGGCAGACGGCAATCTCGATGACCGCGGCAAGCATGAACATCGGCGTTGTCGTGCTGCTGACCGTTGTGGTGTATGCCGGTGTCGGTTTGGTGCTGAGCCCCTCGCAGACGGCCGGCCTGGAGACGCTTCCCGCCGCTGAGCATCCTCACGGAACGGCATTGCTCAACACGTGGAACATGATTGCCGCGTCGTTTGGCCCGTCCCTGTTTATCGGCCTGCTCTCGAGTTCTGCGGCGGTTGCCGGCGCCGCTGGCGTTGCGGCGGACGTTGCCCAGGCGATAGGATTTGCAGCCGCCGTGCGCGTGGCGGCCGTGATTGCCGTTGTCGGGTTCGCGGTGTCGCTGGTGTACGCTCGCCGCGAGTCGCACATGTCGCATTAATGTGTGCACATAGATTCTGCAGCTAGATTGGATGGCGACACCATAAACTAATGGACGTTTTGCCGAGAGGCATGAATGTATAAAGCGCAAAGAGTGCGCGACGGGCCCCGCGAATGGGGCGATGATGCCCGAGAGGGCCAAGAAGGAGTCTCATGTCTGAGAACGAAGAGATCATGAACGAGACCGAGAACGAGACCATGGCTGCCGAGGTCGAGGCAGTCGAGACCGTGGAGACCGAAGCTGCTGAGGTTGAGGCTGCTGACGAGGTTTCCGCCGAGGAGGCCGAGGTTGTCGAGGCCGCCGCTGATTACGATGACGAAGAGCTGATGGACAAGATGCAGAAGGCCGCCCGCCTGCTGCGCAGCCGTCGCTTTGCTATTTCCAAGGAGGAGGAGGCCAAGGCCGAGCGCATGGCGAACATCGAGCGCGCCATCAAGCTTCTTGACCTCAAGCCCAAGATGGAGCAGAAGGAAATGTCCGACCTGCTGGGCATGCGCCTTCGTGAGCTCGATGGCCTGATGGCCGAGGCCGAGGCTGCCGATCTGGTCGGCCGCATCGACGACGCCGAGGGCGATATGCGCAAGATCGTTGTCTTCGCTGCCGAGGATGCCGCTGAGGGCCTGGTCGAGCTTGCCAACAAGAAGGAGAAGCTCCTGCCCGAGCTTTCTTACGAGGAGGCTACCGAGCTGATGGCCGCTCTCGATAAGGTTATCGCTCCGCTCGTCGCCATGGGCCTGGACGAGGACCGCGGTCC
>URTP01000055.1 GCA_900550835.1 uncultured Collinsella sp.
AACCGTCTGAACTTGGCGCTTACGCTCAAGCAGGGCGGCAACCTGCTGCTCCTCGACGAGCCCACGAACGACCTCGACGTCGAGACGCTGTCCTCGCTCGAGGCGGCGCTGCTCGAGTTCCCGGGCTGCTCGGTGGTCATTAGCCACGACCGTATGTTCCTGGACCGCGTCGCCACGCACATTCTGGCGTGGGAGGGCACCGACGAGAATCCGGGCAACTGGTATTGGTTCGAGGGCAACTTCGAGGCCTATCAGGCCAACCGTATCGAGCGCTTGGGCGAGGACGCAGCCCAGCCGCATCGTATTCACCGCAAGCTCACGCGTGACTAGTAGCAAGTAGAAAGGCCGCCAGCAAGGGCGGCCTTTCTTGTAGCAATTGCACTGCAGCTATGCCCTGGCTGCTGGTTTGATTCATAATCAAAGTCATCTCTTTGGGATTAAAGCCCGTTTTTGCTATGAGTGATTTTCTAATTCCGTTAAAACGTAAAGACGTATTGGGTTACAAGGACATAAGCAAATCGAATTGAAACATAACCAGTGCTGTAACGTTACAAAAAAGGTTATAGAATAGGAGTATCTTATAAGTCGCTCCTCTATCCTCTAGAAAGAAGAACATATGCTTTCGCGTCGTCGTTTTCTGCAACTTGTCGCGTCTTCAATTGTCGCCTTGGCCGCACGTCCGAAAGAGGTTTTTGCTTCGACGGGCAATATTGATGGTGAGCAGATACAATTTACTTCAGAAATTGCGCAAGAGCTTGCCGATAAATATATAAAGGGACTCCTCGGCTCTTCGTATACGCCTTCTGACCCTATTCCTTTTGTAGACGTTGATGGGTCCCCGCTTGGCTACATTGTTCCGGTTGTGACATTCAATAGAGCCGCGGGCTATTTGGTTTTAGATGCTTCAGATGATGAAATACTTACGGGATATCGTTTTGGAGACGGCTTAGTCAGCCCTATGGATCGGGGAGGAGATCTTGGTGTTGAGTCTTATTCTTTCAATAACCCAGTCGTAATGATCAATCCATTCGAATTCGGTGTGCAATCTTTGGACGGTTCAATAACAACAAATTGCGGACGAACAATCCCGGCTGTTTCCATAGAAGGACGGCCTGTCGTTTTATCGAATAAACCTTCAAGCTGGAACGATGTCGTAATTTACGCAACTCAAATGCAGGATTACACAGTATCTGGATTTCGTTCCATTTCTCAGTTTATGTCATATGATGAAAGCGAGATTAAGAGGCTTACTGCCCACTATGCTTGTATGGTGACAGCTTTTTCGAACGTTGCGGAACTGTATGGCATTGCCAATTTATATAGCGACCCTTCGCAATATATGCAGATATGGAATTACACCAATACCCATGCTCTTTCCGATGAAGAACAGACTGTTCCCGGCGTTGTTTTGGGCGGAACGCCGATATCAACCTGTGCAACGGGGTTTACAAATTACTGCGCAAGCAGAGGAAGTACTCTTATCGCCCGCACTGTCTCCTCTCCGGCTATCGCGAGCATTCAAAATGAGATTAACTCTAATAGACCGAATGTTTTACATGCGAGTTTGTACAACGGATCAGCCCATTCTGTAACAGCGGAGGCTTACGCCACACTTACTGGTAAGAAAACTGGAGAGACAAGGCAGATGATTGGCATAGCGGACGGCTGGAATTCATCTTTATCCTTCCTGAAGTATGATCAGAGCTATTATGCGTGGACTTATGGAACGACTTTTTCGAAGTAGGGCGATTCGTCTAGCTCTGTCTTTGGTGCTGATGGCTTCATTGGTGGGCTGTTCAACAAAGGAAGAGATATCGCGCGGAGGTTCCGGAGAAGTGACTGCGACAGACTCAGGTTCATTAGAAATAGCTGGCGGGCATGCCGATGTGATGTTACAAGGAAAAGGCGTGCTTAGGTCGATTGATGCTGAAGACGCTGTCTGCTCAATAGAGGATTTGAAGACAGGTGAAACTGCATCGTACCGAGTTTCAGATAATGCTGCGAATATGATTGAGTCGATACCGACTGGAGCGCAGGTTTCTTTTAGATACTTTGCTCCGCAACTTGAGGATGAGCTTGCTTCTCTGGTGTCTATATGCGCCGATGACAACTAAAAGGCCTGAATTCAAACGGCCTCGGATGGTCAATTGGCTATCCGAGGCCGTTTTTTACTCGACCGGGGCTTCGACCTTGTCGATGGCCCAGGTGGATCCGAGGCCACCGGCGGTGTTGCGGCGGATGCGCACGGTAACCTCGCGGCGTTCGCCGGCCTGCGTGTAGCGCAGGGGGAAGCTCGCGCGGTTACGGCCAGCCTCGATGGTACCGCGCTCGCGAGCGATCCAGTAGTACTCGCCGACGATGCCGAGGGTGTCGGCGCCGTAGGGGAGATAAGTCGACAGCTGGTGCAGCAGCGGACTAGGGCAGAAGACCTCGGTCGCGAAATCGATGGGGAAGTCCCCGGGGATGGTCGGTGCTGCGGGAGCGGGGGCCGGTGCTGAATTGGGACCGGAGTCGGTGCAGGTGTGGGAGCCTGGTCACAGGCGGGTGCGGATGCGGACTCAATGACAGGTGCAGACTCAGATGCCGCTTCTGGCTTAGCTATGGAATCTGTCGGTTCCACGGAGATGGACGTGTCTTCGGTCCCGGTTTTGGCACCGGCCTGCGGAGTGTCCTCTGCCTCGACGTTCGGCTTGGCCTCGACCGGCGTGGATACCATGGTGGTGATGCCGGCGTTGGCGTTCTCGGGGTCATAGACAACCGTGAGCGAGATGGCGGGCTGCGGCGTCTCGGGTTCCGGCGTCGCCTCGGTAGCGTCTTGATTCGCGGGCTCGTCGGACTGGTCGTCCTCGGCGTTGTCGCCAAAGACATCGCTGTTTTGGAACGCAGGCGTCTCGGGTTGGCCGGCGGTTTCTTCGGCTTTCGACTTGGGAACCTCGTTGAGCTCAACGGCGGCTTCCTGCTCAGCCATGACTTCGGGCTCGGTCGTGGCAGCGATTTCAGTTTCGACCTCTGCCGTTACTTCAGCAGTGACTTCAGCCTCTACCTCAGGCTCGGGCTCCGGAGCGACTTCGGCCACGGACTCGGGCTCGGGACGCTTAACGTGCTTGGGACGCACGGCCTTCAGGTCCTTCTCGCCGCGCTTTTTCTTTTTGTAGGACTGCTTGGCGCCCTTGGCGGCCTTGGGCTTGTCCTCGCCCTTGGCAAGGGCAGCATCCCAGGCCTCATTGGCGATGACGGTGGCATACAGACGTCCGCCCTTAAAGACGGTCAGCTTAATGCAGTCGTCGAGTTCCTCGAGCAGCTCGCGCGTGGACTCGAAGCCCAGGTCATAAGCGGTCATATCGCCAGCGGCGAGTGTCTCCTCGACCTGTGTCATAAACGTTTGCTTGCCGCATCCAATCGCATCGCGCAGCAGGCGATACAGATAGATGTGGTTGCCCAGCGATAGCGTGGGCTTAACTATTGTCTTGCTCATGGCAAATCTCCTCTTTACACACCAAAGCATCTTACCATCGCGCAGGGCTTGCCACCTCGGCGCCCAAAGCAAACGGGCGCGACCGTTGCCGGTTCGCGCCCGTTATACAGGTCGGTTATCTGTGAGAGGCGATCGTGCTTAGTTGCCCGATGTCGTGCCTTGGCTCGAGCTGTCGGATGCCGTGCCGGATGCGGTTCCGCTCGAGCTGTTTGTGTTGCTGTTGTCGGTTGAGCCCGTGCCCGATGCATTGCCGCTCGTCTGGTCACCCGTGCTCTGCTGAGAGCCGTCGGTCGTTTGGCTGGAGTCGGTCGTTCCGGATTGTGTGCCGCCGCTGTTCGAAGAGGAATCGGTGCCTTGCGACTGATCAGGGGTGGTCGAGGAAGAATCGGTGGGTGCGGAGTTGGCCTGTGAGTCGTTCTGCTGGCTTTGCGATTGGCCGGCGCTGTCCGCGTCTTGCTCGGTCGTGCGCGACGAAAGGATTGGCTCGGGGCGCTCGCCCAGACCCTCACCGGCGGTGGTTATAAGGATGGCGCCGGCGCAGGCGATAACCGCGACGATGGCGATGGCGATCGAGAAGATGATGACCTTCTTTTGCGTCTGGCTGCGCTCTTCCGCCGCCTTGGCGCGCAGGCTGTTGGGGGCGACGCGCGCCGTGGTCGCGCGTCCCGCGACCTGACGCATCTCCTGCGTAGTCGCGGCGCCGCCCAGGTGCTCCTCGGCATTAAGCTCAACGGGCTCATAGGCGCCGGCGGGGTAGTCGACGGCGGCGTGCGTACCTTTGAGGGCTTCGGCGCTGGCAGAGATAAAGTGGCGGTAGACCTGCGAGGACACAACGGTGATGACCGAGCTCACGGCGGCACCAATTACTGAACCAGCGATACCAATCTTGGAGGCAAGCGCCACGCTCGTGGCGGCAGCTGCGGCGCCGGCGATGATCTGGGGAATGGAAATGTCATCGAACAGGCCCTTTTTGGGCGCGATGGCCATGGTCTGTCCGATGGAATGGTTCTCGTGCACGCCGTTGTTGAGCGATGCCGGCGTCATGACGCGCGTGCGCGGCGCGTCGGTGTACTTGGTTGTCATACGGGGTCCTCCCGGTGTAAATCTGCTTCGTTTCGTGTAGCCATCAGGGTACCCACCAGATGTGAATCATACGTGTCATTTAACAGATACCATCAACTCATCAATAGCTCACCAAGTTGGTGGGATGCGGTTGCACCCGGCGGTTGAACTACAATAAGGCTTGCTAATTGTTATGAATGGCGTCTACGCACGGGAGCATTCTTATGGATCTTCACCTTTCTCAGTCTGATGGCTTTTTGCGTGTGGCGGCGGCGTCGCCGCGGATTCGCGTGGCCGATGTCGAGGGCAATGCCGAGGTTGCGCTGACGGCTGTTCGTGAGGCTGCCGAGCGCGGCGTTCGCGCGTTGGTACTGCCCGAGCTCAACCTGTGCGGCTATACCGCGGCCGACCTGTTCCATAACCGCACGCTGCTGCATGCCTGTGAGGCGGCGCTCGTGCGCATTCTCGATAAAACCCGTGAGCTGCCGATCGTCTTTACCATCGGTCTTCCCGTCGCGGTGGCCGAAAACATCTACAATTGCGCCGCCGTGTGCTGTGCGGGCGAGCTTTTGGGCCTTACGGCCAAAAAGTACTTGCCCAACTACGGAGAGTTTTATGAGCGCCGCTGGTTTGCTCTGGCGCCGGCCGATCCCGTGTGGATTGAATTTGCTGGTCAGGGTCCGGTGCCGCTTGGCTCGGGGCTTGTCTACCGCTGCTGCGATGAAGGTGCCGAGAATCTGGTGCTGGGTGTCGAGGTGTGCGAGGACCTGTGGGTACCGGCGCCCCCCTCGACCGAGATGGCGCTTGCTGGCGCGACGGTGATCCTCAACCCGTCGGCCTCGGACGAGATTATCGGCAAGGCGGATTACCGCCGCAGCCTCATCTCCAACCAGAGTGCGCGCCTGTACTGCGCCTATGCCTACGCGGATGCGAGTGAGGGCGAATCTACGACCGACATGGTCTTTGCGGGCGAGAACCTGATCTACGAAAACGGCTCTAAGCTGGCCGCGACAGGGCTTCTCACCTGCGATATGGCGGTCGCCGATGTCGATCTTGACCGCTTGGTTGCCGAGCGCCGTCGCTCGACGACGTGGACGCGCGCCGACGATGCGCCGGAGGCCACGACCGTTGAGTTTTCGTTTGAGGGCGTGTTGGCCGAAGAACCTGTCCTGCGCGATGCCTGCGATATCGACCGCGTTTTCCCGCGCGCGCCCTTTGTGCCGGCCGATCATGGCGACCTGGCCGAGCGCTGCGAGACCATCCTCGACCTGCAGACCGCGGGCCTCAAGACACGCCTTGCCCACACGGGCACCAAGGCGGCTGTTATCGGTCTTTCGGGCGGCTTGGACTCCACGCTGGCGCTGCTTGTGACTGTGCGTGCTTTCGATGCACTGGGGCTGCCGCGCACGGGTATCACGGCGGTCTCCATGCCCGGCTTTGGCACGACGCACCGCACCAAGTCCAATGCCGAGTCGCTTGCTCGCGATTTGGGTGTGAGCTTCCGCGAGGTCTCGATCCATGCGGCCGTGGAGCAGCACTTTGAGGACATCGAGCACGACCCGGCCATTCAGGACGTGACCTACGAAAACAGCCAGGCGCGCGAGCGTACGCAGATTCTCATGGATCTGGCCAACCAGGCTGGCGGCTTTGTCATCGGCACCGGTGACCTGTCGGAGCTGGCGCTCGGCTGGGCTACCTATAACGGCGACCACATGAGTATGTATGCCGTCAACGCGAGCGTGCCCAAGACGCTCGTGCGCCATCTGGTGCGCTATGCGGCTGATGTCTTTGGCGGGCGTATTGCCGAGGTTTTGCTCGACATCCTTGATACGCCGGTGTCTCCCGAACTTCTGCCGCCCACGGGCGACGGCGAGATCGCTCAGAAGACCGAGGACTTGGTGGGTCCCTACGAGCTGCACGACTACTTCCTCTACTACCTGCTGCGCTTTGGCTTTGAGCCGGGCAAGATCTACCGCATGGCGCTCAAAAGCTTCGAGGGCGTCTATGACGAGGTGACGATTCATGCGTGGCTACGTACGTTCTACCGTCGCTTCTTTGCCCAGCAGTTTAAGCGTAGCTGCCTGCCCGACGGTCCCAAGGTGGGTTCGGTGACGCTCAGCCCGCGCGGCGATTGGCGTATGCCGAGTGACGCCAGCTCGCGTTTGTGGCTTGCGCAGATCGACGCGCTCAATCCAGTTGACTAAGGTTGGCTAAATTGAACCAATATAGGGGTTGCAAGCGGTACACTTTTGCAATCTGATGGCCCGTATCGCGCGGCGCTCTTGTCGGAGCGCCGCGTTTTTTATATCGAAAGGTGGCACCATGCAGGCATCGCAGCGTCTCGACCGCTTTGGCGCGGAGGTCTTCGCCTCGCTCAACAACAAGCTTCTCGCGCTGAAGGCTCAAGGCAAGACCATTTACAACATGAGCGTGGGCACGCCCGACTTTAAGCCGTACGACCACGTGGTCGAAGCGCTCATGCAGGCAGCCCAAGATCCCGAGATGTGGAAGTATGCCCTGCGCGACCTGCCCGAACTCAAGCAGGCCGTGTGCGATTACTATGAGCGTCGCTTTGGCGTTTCGGGCATTACGCCGTCCATGGTGCAGTCGTGCAACGGTACGCAGGAGGGCGTGGGTCATTTGGGCCTGGCCCTGCTCGATCCGGGTGACACCATTCTGGTTCCCGATCCGTGCTACCCGGTCTTTGAGGCGGGTGCGAAGATTGCCGATGCCAAGCTCGAATACTATCCGCTGGTGGCGGAGCACAATTACCTGCCCTATGTGGCGGGTATCGATCCCGAGGTGGCCGATCGTGCCAAGTATATGATCGTGTCGCTGCCCGCGAACCCGGTCGGCTCGGTGGGCACTCCCGAGGTCTACGAGGAGATCATCGCTTTCGCCCGCGAGCACGACCTGCTCATCGTCCATGACAACGCGTACTCCGACATCGTGTTCGACGGCGAGCCGGGCGGCAGCTTCTTGCAGTATCCCGGCGCGCTCGAGGTGGGCGTTGAGTTCTTCTCGCTCTCCAAGTCGTTTAACGTCACCGGTGCGCGTATCGGCTTTTTGGTCGGCCGCGAGGATGTGGTCTCTGCCTTTGCCAAGCTGCGCGGCCAGATCGACTTCGGTATGTTCTTCCCGATTCAGAAGGCCGCCATCGCCTGCCTGAACGGTCCGCGCGATGAGGTCGAGGCGCAGCGTCTGAAGTACCAGGAGCGCCGCGATGCCCTGTGCGACGGTCTTGAGGGCCTGGGCTGGGAGCGTCCAAACGCGCATGGCTCTATGTTTGTGTGGGCCAAGCTTCCCGGTGGTCGCACCGATTCCATGGCGTTTTGCGAGGAGCTCATGGAGAAGGCCGGCGTTGTGGTGACGCCGGGCGCGAGCTTTGGTCCTTCGGGCGAGGGACACGTGCGCATGGCGCTGGTCCTGCCGCCCGACCAGATCGCTTTGGCTGTCGAGGCCATTCGTGAGGCGGGCCTGTATTAGAAAGGTATTTCGACTCGTCAATAGCTCGAAACCGATTTCGTGCAGTTATTTTACGAATACTGCAAACAATTTCGGTAAACGGTCGATTTTTGGCTGCGAATAGGGGCATAATCAAAGTCCCGATTGGATGTATTGGGATTACGGCAAGCCGCTCGGGTCGTTCCCGGGCGGCTTGTTTGTGGAGAGAGATGGGAGTTTCTAATGGTTAACGAGAAGAAGGTCGCTATTGTCGGCTGCGGTTTCGTCGGTTCGTCTTCGGCGTTCGCACTGATGCAGAGTGGTCTGTTCTCCGAGATGGTCCTCATCGACGTGGACAAGAACCGTGCCGAGGGTGAGGCCCTGGATATCGCGCACGGCATGACGTTTGCCGAGCCGATGAAGATCTACGCCGGCGATTATTCCGATGTCGCCGACGCCGCCATGATCGTCGTCACCGCTGGCGCTGCTCAGAAGCCCGGTGAGACCCGCCTGGACCTGGTCAACAAGAACGTCAACATCTTTAAGTCCATTATCCCCGAGATTAAGAAGTCCGGCTTCGACGGCATTCTGCTCATCGTCTCCAACCCGGTCGATGTTCTGACCTACGCCGCCATCAAGATGTCCGGCCTGCCCGAGGGCCACGTCATCGGTTCCGGCACCGTGCTCGACACCGGCCGTCTGCAGCAGATGCTTGGTGCCCACGTCGAGGTTGACCCGCGCGATGTCCAGGCCTATGTCATGGGCGAGCACGGCGACTCCGAGTTTGTCGCTTGGTCCAGCGCTCAGGTTGCCGGCGTTCCGCTGAACACCTTCTGCGAGCTTCACGGCCACCTGGAGCACGAGGCCGCCGAGAAGCGCATCGCTGAGGACGTCAAGAACTCCGCCTACACCATCATCGAGAAGAAGCACGCCACCTACTACGGCGTCGCTATGGCCGTTAAGCGCATCTGCACTGCCGTCATGCGCGATGAACAGACCGTTCTGCCCGTCTCCTCGCTCATGGTGGGCGAGTACGGCCTGTCTGATCTTGCCATCTCCATGCCGACCGTCGTCGGCCGCGACGGCGTCGTCTGCCGCGTCCCCGTGCCGCTGAACGATGACGAGCAGCATGAGCTCACCGCCTCCGCAAAGGCTCTCAAGGACATCATCGACAGCGTCGACTTCTCCTGCTAAATAAGGCTCGTTTAGGCAGCAAGCTACAATAAAGGCGTCTGGGTCCACGTGGCCCGGGCGCCTTTTTGGTGAAAAGCAACCTGATCCCAACGCACCATCCCAATGCGCCATAGTTGATGGGAGAGCCATGTCGGATTCGCCTAATTTTTTGACCTATGCCCAGACGGCGTTTGATCCGTTTGAGGAACGGCCGTTCTGCGCGGTGGATAGCCTGGTCTTTGCATGGCTGTCATATCTGCGTTTGCCGGGGGATATGCCGGAGCTTACCGGCTGGCAGGGACTGGACGTGCGTGAGTTGCTGCGCGCCGAGTGCTACCAAGACATGATTGGCGACCTGTGGGATCCGGAGGGGAGCCGTTCCTTGTTGGAGGCTGTGGCAGCAAGCCCTCGCTACCGTGGCGTTCGTGTTTGCGGCTATCGTACCGTGAATGATGCCGAGACGACGGAGCAGTTTGCGGCTATGACGTTCCGATTTCCGGCGGGGTTTAGCTATCTTTCCTTCCGGGGGACCGACAGCACGATTGTGGGCTGGAAAGAGGACTTTAACATGGCGTTCCGGTGTCCTGTGCCGGCCCAGGAATCCGCGGCGCGTTATGTGGACGAGGCAGCGGATACGATTGACGGGCCGCTTTTGTGCGGAGGTCATTCCAAGGGTGGAAACCTTGCGGTGTACGGTGCGGCGATGTGCTCCGATGTCGCCCGTGAGCGAATCGAACGGGCGTATTCCCATGATGGTCCGGGCTTCGTCGAGGAGTTTCTGAACGGCAACGCCTTCGCTGATCTATCCAGTCGAATCGACAAGACGCTACCTCGGTCGTCGATTTTTGGCATGATGTTCGAGACACAGGAGGACTATGCCATCGTTGAGAGCACCGAGTTCAGCCTGCTGCAGCACAATCCCTTTAGCTGGGTGGTTGATGGTCGCGACTTCGTGTACTGTGAGCGTCTGTCCGCCGGCGCGCGCTACGTCGACGGTTCCATTCGCGAGATGCTGCTTGCGGTGACACCTAACGAGCGCGAGCGTTTTGTAGATGCATTGTTCTCCGTGTTTGAGGCCACGGGTGCGGTGCGGTTTGCGGATATCGCTGGGAATCTACGCGAGAACCTGCCTGTGATGCTTCAGGCTGCACAAGGCTTCGACAAGGATACGCGACGCTTTGTCTCGCAGACCATCGTGGCAATCCTTAAATGCGCGCTGCTGCCCAAACGGCCCCAGATCGATATGCCTGCCGCCGGTAAGAGCCTGGCAGAACAGCTCGATGCATGGCAGTCCGAGCTCCTGCGCTAGCCATTGGTGCAAAGCAACCTGTCCCCGATGCACCAATCTTCGATGCGCCTGGGGCGGGCTCGACCGCTATACTGGTTCGTGCTTAATTCGATCTAGAACGGAATGCCGTATATGAAAATCAATCACGCGATTCTGCATATCCTGGACTTTGACTCTGCCGTCAACGTCATGAGCCAGCGAGAGCTCGATATCGAGAGCCGCACCGTGCGCAACTTTGTGACCACACATTTGCGCCGTGCCCGTACATCGGCCGATAACAAGCGCGCCACGTTTGCCGAGAACTCCGCATTCGGCGGCGAGCTCAAGGGCTATTTCTTTGGCGAGCGCGAGTTCGTGGACCTGTCGCAGCAGATTGCGGAGTTTATCTCCTCCGAGCTCACCAAAGCCGAGAAAGCCGAATCTACCGATGTGCTCGTGGCTGATTTTGACGACGATGAGGATGCCCGCTGGTTTGCCGTGATGCTGCTGGGCTCCAAGCAGGCTTTTATGCACGAGGTGGGCCGCGAGGAGGGGGAGGTGCGCAACGACATCGCGCGCCACTACGCTATTCTGCCAAACCCCTCGCAAAAGGTGCCGAGCTATGCCATCGTGCGCGCGAGCACCATGGAGATCGGCTATGTGGACAAGAAGCGCAAGATTGCCGGCGAGGACCGTATGCTTATCCCAGATGGCCTGCTTCAGTGCGACACGGGCGTATCGGGCAAGGAGGTCATCGACACCGTGACGCGTGTGGTCGAGGAAGTCGCCGAGGAGCACGGTGCCAATACGGCCGTAGCGCTCGCTAAGGTTAAGGCTGCCGTTGCCGAGAAGGTTGAGGATGACGAAGAGCTGCCGCCTTGGGATATCGTCGATGAGGTCTTTGAGGACGAGCCGGTCATCAAGGAAAGCGTGCGCGCGGCACTGACCGAGGAGAAGGTGCCCGAGCGTGTGCCCGTGGAACGCAAGCAAGTCGAGCGCGCGGCGGTGCGCAATCACAAGATTCGTACCGACACGGGAATCGAGATCAGCTTCCCGGCCGAGATGGGTTCGAACTCCGAGTACATCGAGTTCGTCAACGAACCCAACGGCCTCATCTCCATCGAGCTCAAGAATATCGGCAGCATCGAGAATCGATAAACTGCGCTTGGACGTTGCAAAAAACAAAGGCCGAAGCCTCGGATGAGGGCTTCGGCCTTTTTACTTGGGGCTTAATTACGCTACTGGTTGAGCATAAGTCAGCGAAAACGCCCCAGAGCGAGCAAGGTGACGTGAAAGAGGAGAGCATTGACCTTTTGGTCATGCCCGACGATTGAACGTCAGATTGCCGCTCTGGGGCGTTTGCAGCGTCGAGCCGTTACGGCGTTTGGTAAAACGCCGTAACTATTA
>URTP01000056.1 GCA_900550835.1 uncultured Collinsella sp.
AGCGCCAGCAGCTGAACCTGCTCTACCTCATCCATCAGTATTTCGAGATTCGCGCGGGTCACACCCCGGCTGTGCCGCTGGTGAGCATTTTTGGTGCCAAGGCCGCCCCAGCTTACATCATCGCCAAGGATATCATCCACGCTTTGCTGATCCTGTCCAAAGTGATTGCCGCTGACCCGCTGGTAGCCCCCTGGCTGCAGGTCGTGTTTGTGGAAAACTATAACGTGACCGCCGCCGAAAAGATGATCCCCGCCTGCGATCTTTCGGAGCAGATCAGCCTGGCCTCCAAGGAGGCGAGCGGCACCTCCAACATGAAGTTCATGCTCAACGGTGCCCTGACCCTGTGCACGCTCGACGGTGCCAATGTCGAGATCGCCGAGCTCGTGGGTGACGAGAACATCTACACCTTTGGTGCCTCGTCCAAGCAGGTCGAGCAGCTCTACGCCGACGGCACCTACAACGCCAGTGCGCTCTACCGCAAGCCCGGCATTAAACTGCTAGTGGACTTCATCACCAACCCGGCCTTTATGGCGACCGGCAACGCTGAGCGCCTGCAGCGCCTGCACGACGACATTAAGGGTAAGGACTGGTTTATGGCCCTACTCGACATTGAGGAGTACATCCAGACCAAGGAGCGCGTGCTGGCCGACTACGAGGACCAGGACGCTTGGATGCGCAAGGCGCTGATCAACATCGCCAACGCCGGCACCTTCTCGTCCGACCGTACGATCTCCCAGTACAACGACGAGATCTGGCACCTGAGCTAGCTCATTCCCCTTACCCATCCTCTTGAGAAACGGAGTCGTGGCAACACGGCTCCGTTTTTTGTGCCCGCACGTTACCCTGTGATCCGACTCGGCCAAACAATCTCGATCCGTAGCAATTACTCAACCAAAACGGTCCCAGCCGTTACAGATTGAGACATACCGGCCCCTCCCCTTGGGTTTATCTCAATCTGTAACATCTAGCAGGTGTAATTCGCCTTTGGTGTTACAGATTTAGATGAAATGGTTAGCTCAGCGGAACCGCCTCGATCTGTAACATCTAACGTCCGAAATCGGCCCTATCCGTTACAGATCGAGACAAACGACCGGTCAGACAGTCCCAACACAAAGAAAGGCCCCCCTCTCGCCTAGTGGACGGGAGGGGAGCCTTATATGTGACCGCGGCAAAAGGATGGCAATACCGCAGTCGCCCAAAGGGAGGGCCTGGATGCACCGGGCCTAGATAAGGTTCTTGCCAGACACCTTATCGAAGAGATGGGTCGCATTCTTCTCGAACTTGAACCAGATGGGGTCGCCCGCCTTGAGCGCACCCTTGGCCTCAAGGTCGACAACGGGAATGATCAGGACGAACTGGCCATCGGGAGCAGTCACGTGGACATGCTCGGTCGAACCCATGAGCTCGGTCACCTCGACGGTACCCTGGAGCGCACCCTCCTCGTCCTTATCGGCAAGCAGGATCTGCTCGGGGCGCACGCCGGCCGTGATCTCCTTCACGTCGCCGCCATCCCAGTTGAGAGCAAGCTGAGCGCAGGTCTCGGGGGCGAGCGCCACGTTCATATCCTCGGTCTTGACGGTAAAGCCGTTGCCCGAGCGCACCAGCTGGGCATCGAAGAAGTTCATCTGCGGCACGCCGATAAAGCCTGCGACAAAGATGTTCGCGGGATGGTTGAAGACCTCCTGCGGGGTGGCGATCTGCTGGACGACGCCGTCCTTCATGACCACGATGCGGTCGCCGAGGGTCATGGCCTCGGTCTGGTCGTGGGTGACGTAGATGAACGTGCCCTTGATCTCGTGGCGCAGCTTGATGAGCTCGGCACGCATCTGGTTACGCAGCTTGGCGTCCAGGTTGGACAGCGGCTCGTCCATCAGGAAGACCTTAGGATCGCGCACGATGGCGCGGCCGATAGCAACGCGCTGACGCTGGCCGCCCGAAAGCGCCTTGGGCTTACGGTCGAGGTACTCGGTGATACCCAAGATCTCGGCAGCGGAGCGAACCTTGCGGTCGATCTCGTCCTTGGGGACCTTCTTGAGCTCAAGCGTAAACGCCATGTTCTCGTACACCGTCATATTGGGGTACAGAGCATAGCTCTGGAACACCATGGCGATATCGCGGTCCTTGGGCGCCACGTCGTTGACGCGCTTGCCGTCGATGAGCACGTCGCCCGAAGTGATGTCCTCCAGGCCAGCGACCATGCGCATCGTCGTGGACTTACCGCAGCCAGAGGGGCCAACGAGGACGATGAACTCCTGGTCGTGAACGGTGAGGTTGAAGTCCTCTACAGCGAGCACACCGTCCTCGGTAACCTTGAGGTTGTGCTTCTTCTCCTCGGTCTTCTTCTTTTTGCCAAAGAAGCCCTTCTTTTTGGACTCGTTGTTGGGATACACCTTCTGAACATGTTTGAGAACGATCTCGGCCATGTCTCTACCTTTCGATACGCGGCGCCACGCTGAGGGGCGCCGCAGAAACTTGCAAAACAGTTACGGCATCAGCCCTTGACGGCACCTGCCACCACACCGTCGATGATGTACTTCTGGCAGAAGATGTACATGATGACGATGGGGACAACGACCATCATGATGCAGGCCATCATGGGGCCGAGCTCGACGTGGCCATAGCCGCCACGGAAGTACTGGATCAAGATAGGAATGGTCTTGTACTTGGTGGAGTCGAGCGTAAGGTAGGGCAGCAGGTAGTCGTTCCAGACCCACATGGTCTCGAGGATGCCGACCGAAAGATAGGTGGGCTTCATGATGGGAAGGACGATCTTAAAGAACACCTGAACCGGGTTGCAGCCGTCAATCATGGCCGCCTCCTCGATCTCGAGCGGGATGTTCTTTACAAAGCCGGCGAACATAAAGACCGCCAGGCCCGCGCCAAAGCCCAGATAGATAAAGCAGATGTTGAACGGCGTGTTGAAGCCGATGCGGTCCGCCAAATTGGACAGCGTGAACATGAGCATCTGGAACGGTACGACCATCGAGAACACGAACAGGTAATAGAAGAAGTTCGAGATCTTGCTGTTGACGCGAACCACGTACCAAGCGCACATGGAGCAGCACACCAAGATCAGCACGACCGACGTGACCGTGATAATGAGCGAGTACATAAATGCCGAGGCAAAACCCTGCTCGTTAAGAGCGTGCACGTAGTTTGCAAGGCCGTTGAACGTCTCGGGCGTGAGCAGGTCGAACGCCGTGGTGGTGCTGATTGCGGTCGCTTTCTTAAAGGAATTGAGCGCAATCATGAACACGGGGTAGATCCATGCGAGCGACAGGATCGTAAAGAAGATCGAGAGCGCGCGGTTGATAGCCTTATCGCGTTTCATTACTGCTGCACCTCCTTGGACCTCGTGGCCTTAAGCTGAATCATAGAGATGGCGACGACCAGGATGCAGAAGATAACTGCCTTGGCCTGACCGATGCCCTGCCATGCGATGCCGGCACGCGAGTAGAACGTGTTGTAGATGTTCAGGGCGAGCATCTCGGTGGAGTGCGCCGGAGCGCCACCGGTAAGGGCGAGGTTCTGATCGAACAGCTTAAAGCCGTTGGTGATGGACAGGAACAGGCAGATAGTGATGGTCGGCATCAGATTGGGGATCTTAACCTTCCAGAACGTCTGCCATGCCGTGGCACCGTCAACCTTGGCGGCCTCGATGTAATCGGACGGAATGGACTGCAGACCGGCAATGTAGATGATCATCATGTAGCCGACCTGTTGCCACAGGGTCAGGATGATAAGGCCCCAGAAGCCAGCGGCGGAGTTGAGGGCGATAAGCTGGGCACCCACGTTGGAGAGCAGGCAGTTGATCAGAATCTGCCAAATGTAACCCAGTACAATGCCGCCAATCAGGTTAGGCATAAAGAAAATCGTACGGAAGATGTTGGTGCCCTTGAGCGCCTTGCGAGTGAGCGCCTGCGCAATGGCCAGCGCGATCACGTTGATGAGCACCGTCGACAG
Organism: uncultured Collinsella sp.; assembly: GCA_900550835.1. Lineage (GTDB taxonomy): Bacteria > Actinomycetota > Coriobacteriia > Coriobacteriales > Coriobacteriaceae > Collinsella. The sequence continues at coordinate 3,964 of URTP01000056.1, forward strand.
GAAGGCAAACGCCACGGTAAAGAAGAACGACGTGGAGAACTGCGGATCGGACAGCGCGCGCACGTAGTTCTCGATACCGACAAAGTGCGCGTTATTGATGGTAATAAACTGGCAGAACGAGAGATAGAAACCCTGGATAAAGGGAATCACGAACCCGATCATAAACGCCAGGCACGTGGGCAGCATAAAGAGCGGCCACCAGCGCTTGAGTGCTTTGCCCATAGAAGGGTCCTTTCAATATGCAGGGGGCGGGCAAACCTACGTCTGCCCGCCCCCTGTCGCTAATCAGATAGCTTGGGCAGCAACTGCTTACTCGGAAGCAGCCTTCTCGGTCTTCCAGCCATCGACGAAGGCGTTCTTGACGCCGTCCCACTTGGTGTTGTCGGCAGCATAAGCGATGAGAGCCTGCTTGAGGTTCTTCTTCCACTCCTCGGAGGGGATGTAAACGAAGTCCCAAGCGACGGTCTTCTTGCCGTCCTTGGCCATAGCAACGGCCTGCTGAGAGAAGACGTTGGTGGTCTCCTTAGCGCTCTTGAACGGGGCGGTCAGACCCATCTTGTCAGCGATGATGCTGGTGGCGGTGTCAGAAGTGACGCACCAATACATGAAGTCCTCGGTGGCCTTCTGGGCATCCTCGGAAGCCTGGGAGCTGACGCACCAGTAGTTCTCGCCGCCGGAGCACAGGCCCTGGTTCTCCTCGCCGTCGACGCCGATGTAGATCGGCAGCATGCCGAGCTGGTCGTCGGTCATACCGGCCTTGGTGAGGTCGGCGTAGGCCCAAGAGCCGTTCTGATAGAAGACGGCCTTGCCGGTTGCGAACTCGTTGGTGGCGTCGTCACCGGTCTTGGAGGCGAGCTGCGAAGGATCGCAGGTGGAGTCGGTGATGTACAGGTCGAAGATCTGCTTAAAGTTGTCGAGATACTCGCCCTTGATCTCGTCGTCCTCCTGATTGTGCTCCTTCTCGAACTCGTAGTAGAGCGGGAGGTTGGCGAGGTGCGTGGTGTAGCGCCAGCTGGAGGAGTCATCCATACCGGCGGAAGTGAAGGCACCGTCAACGCCGAGCTCGTCCTTGCGGGCCTGGATGTCATCGGCGCAAGCCTTCAGCTTGTCGAAGGAGTTGATGTCCTCGGCCTTGTAGCCGGCCTTCTCGAGGAGCTCCTTGTTGTAAATGATGCCGTAGCTCTCCTGAACCCAGTCGATACCCAGATCCTTGCCGTCGGACTGCAGCGCCAGGGAGTCGTCGATGAGCTCGCCGCGGAGCTTGGTGTCGGAAAGATCGGCGCAGTAGTCCTTCCAGTTCTTAAGGCCGGTGGGGCCGTTGACCTGGAACAGCGTCGGAGCGGAGCTCTTGGACATCTCGGACTTGAGCTTCTCCTCGTAGGTGTTGGAGGCGGCGGTCACGATCTTGACCTCGACGCCCTTCTCCTTCTTGTACGCCTTGGCGATCTCCTTCCACTCCTTGTCGACCTCGGGCTTGAACTGGAGGAAGTAAACCTCGGCAGCGTCACCAGAAGCAGAGGAGCCAGAGCCGGCAGAACCACCGCAGCCCACGAGGCCCAGACCAAGAACCGCAGCCGCGGAACCAGCAAAGCCCAGGAACTGCCTTCTGCTCATTTCGTTCTTCATTACAATCCACCCTTTCACACCGTGGCGGCACCCTTTGCCGCCGCCTTCGGAGATTGGCTCGGGGACTTTGCCCCTTTTGCTGACTTGTACAATACGCTATTTGGCTAGTTGTTTGAACAAGTATTACTAGAGCGGTAGAAAAACTTCGGTGAACGGTAATTTCAACTTGATACTTGACAAGTTTTGTATAAACAATTATTTGTTATCGAATGCAGAGAAAACGCCCGGTCAAGCCGATGCATCGTCGGTTTGACCGGGCGTTTTCTCTTTGAGGGCATGAGTCTCGTCAGGCTGCGAGCTAGCCGGCTATCGCTTGGAGTTGACGCGGTAGTGGAAGATCTCGGGATGCGTGCGGGCATGCGTGACCTCGAACAAGATGCCGTCCGAAGTGTACGACTGGCTCTCCATGACGGCGACACAGTTGTACTTGCCAAGGTCCAAGTAGCTGCAGTCCTCATCGTTGGCGAGCTCGACACTCACCGTACGGCGGCTCGCCATCACTTTGATGCCGCGCTTGTGCTCCAGATAGCCGTAGATAGAATCCGCCGCGATCTCGGGGGTCAGGCCCTTGGCGATCGACGCCAAAAAGTAGCCGTGGTCCACCTGGCGCGCGCTGCCGTTGAGGCTTCGGACACGCACGACGCGAATCAGCTCCTCGCCCACCTTAAAGCCCAGGCGACGAGAGAGTTGCTCAGTGCAAATCAAATGTTCAAAAGACTTGACCTCGGTCGATGCGACGGCATTGTTGCGTTTTGCGAACTCGCCAAACGACTCAACCTCTTCGAGTGCGCCCAGCATGTCGGTTTCGCCCTTAAGCCAAATAACGCGCACGCCCTTACCGTGTATAGGCTGCACAAACATCTGGTCGGCCAGCATGCTCAAGGCGCGTCGAACGGTATTGCGCGTGCAGCCAAACTCCGCGGTCAGCTCGGCTTCGGTTGGCAGCATCTCCTGAAACGCATAGGTCCCGTTGATGATGCGCGAACGGATCTCGCGGTAGATTCCTTCGTAAATCGCTTTTGGCATGATTTCACCTCTAATGAATATGTATGGCTAGGCACGATAGCATTTCTTAAAGTTGTTTAAACCGATTATCGGTAAAGCACGGATTATTTACCGTCGACGGTTCCCACGAAACCCAAATCGGACCGAATCAAAACCGTCAATGCGGCAAGCAGCCAGTCCTCTACAATGAGTTCATTGTTTAAACGTTCTTGCTCGCACAGCATGTTGCATCCGGAAGGCATATTATGCTGCAGAAAATCCAACGTTTTGGCGGAGCCATGTTCGCGCCCGCCATGCTGTTTTCTATATCAGGCCTCATGGTCGGCATCTCCGCCCTCGCCACGACCGTAGACATCGTCGGTGACCTCGCCGTATACGGAACCCCTTGGTACGTTTTCTGGACCATCATCCAGCGCGGCTCGTGGACGGTCTTTAAACGTCTCCCGCTCCTTTTTGCCGTAGCGCTGCCTATCGGTCTTGCCCAAAAGCAACCGGCGCGCTGCTGCCTCGAGGCACTCGTGGCCTATTTTGCCTATTGCTTCTTTTTGAGCGAGATCATTAAGCTGAGCGGCGACAACCTTGGGCTTAAGTACCCATCATCTTTGACCCCCGCCAGCGGTATCACCGTCATCGACGGCATCAAGACGCTCGACACCGGCATTATCGGCCCGCTGGCGGTGTCGGCAACCGTCGTCGCCATCCATGACCGCTTCTACGATGCCAAGGTTCCCGATTGGCTCGGCACCTTCTCGGGTTCCTCGCTGGTCTACCTCATCAGCTTTTTTGCCGTGTTTGCCCTTGCCGCCATCTCGGCCGCCATCGTGCCCTTCGCATACGCTGTGACCGAAACGCTGCGCCACGCACTTGCGGGCGTCGGCCCCTTCGGCGTGGGCATCTTTGTGTTTTTGGAGCGAGCGCTCGAGCCCATGGGGCTGCACCATCTGCTCTATATGCCCATCTATTACGACAATCTGGTCATTCACGACGGTATTTACGCCACGTGGACCAACCTGCTCCCCATTCTCTCCCATAGCACGCGCCCTTTAAATGAACTTGCGCCCTGGGCAGGTTTTACCGCCACCGGCTGGGGCAAGCTCTTTGGCCTTCCCGCCATCGCGGCAGCATTCTATTTCACCGCCAAACCCGAACGCCGCGCCGGCCTTAAGGTCATCCTTTTGCCCGCCATCGTCGCCTCGGTGGTCTGCGGCGTCACCGAGCCGCTCGAGTTTCTCTTTATGTTCACCTATCCCGGACTCTTTTTGCTCTACGCCGTCCTGTCCTCCTGCCTTGCCATGACCATGAACTTCTTTGGCATCGTCGGCATCTTCTCGGGCGGTCTCATGGAAATGACGGCCTTCAACTTCATCCCACTCATGCGAATGCATGCCGGCTCCTACCTTTTGGCGCTCGGTATCGGTCTTGCCTTTAGCCTCATCTTTTTTGTTAGTTTTCGAGCACTCATCTTGGTCTATGACCTTAAGACGCCGGGCCGCGAGGATCATGTCTCCAATCGCGCGGCAATCGATCGTTTAACGGGAAGCGGCTTTGCCAAAGAGCAATCTCCCAATGGCGAGGTCAGTATTCAATCCGATCAAGATCACGTCCTCGCCGAGCGGGTAATTCAGCTTTTAGGTGGCGTTGGCAATATCGTGGGCGCAACCAACTGCGCCACGCGCCTGCGCGTCGAGGTCGCAGACCCTTCCATCGTTGCAGATAATGCGTCGTTTGTCGCGGTGGGCGCCAAGGGCCTCATCATTACGGGCAAGACCGCCCAGGTGATTATTGGCATCTCCGTTCCCCGCGTTAAAGAGCATTTTGACCAGATCATGGGGCTCGAACCGGGCTTTGTCCCCACCACCCCACCCTCCCCCACCGCTGGAATCGCAAAAAAGAACGGCGACATCTGCTTCTTCGACATCGACGGCACGCTCGCCTGGCAAGACCCTCGAGTGGCACAAGAGCTCCCCGAGGATAAGCGAGACCTCTCCCCTTATCCCAATGAAGCGGTCTCGCAAGCCATCCGTGATTTTGTTGCCAAGGGCAATATGGCGTTTATCTGCACAGGGCGCACGCTGAGCTGCATCCATCCAAAGCTGCTCGAGCTGCCCTGGACCGGCATCGTCTGCCTCGCGGGTGGCTATGTCGAGCTTGAGGGACACGTGATTCGCGATTTGGCGATGACGCCCGGCATGCTGCAGCGCCTTGCTCCCATTCTTGAGCAATCGGACGAAGTGATTCGTTTCGAGGGACTCAATGGCGTCGTTCGCATGAGTGCCGATGCACCCGACGCCCCCGGATACGCCCGCACCGTGGGCGATGCAATTACGCAACTGCAACATTACAGCGCCTACAAGATCTTAATGCCCACGTCGCTTGCCGACTGCATCGCTCAGGATCAAGCGTTTGAGCCGCTGCTCTGCTTTAACGAGCTTGAGCTCGAAGTGACCGAGATTTCGCCTCGCGAATGTACCAAGCGCGAGGGTATCCAGTCCGTACTCGACGCTCTCGACCCCAACCATGGAACGGTGTATGGCATCGGTGATGCCAGCAATGACATCTCGCTGATGAACGCCGTCGACGTCGGCATCGCCATGGGCAATGCGCCGGACTATCTCAAAAAGCGCGCCGACTACATCACCGACTCGGTCGACAAAGATGGCGTCGTCAAGGCGCTCGAGCACTTTGGACTGGTCTAACTACGAAACTCGTCCGACATGCGCCGTTGCCTTAAATCCCCAAACCTGCCACGCAGGCGGGCACAATGTGGCAATATGTTGCCTGCACACTACATCGATGCAACCTAAGAAAGAATGCGAGAACCCGTGTCCAGTCCGTTTACCAGCTTTTTAGCCCAGCACTTTGACCAGATCAACGACTATCTGGCCACGTTCTTTGACGGACAGGCGACCTCTGCCGATATCGAGTGCTACCTGTACGCGCCGCTCTCGGCTTTTACGGCCAACGCCGGCAAGCGCCACCGCCCGCTTATCTGCATGCTCGCCGCAACCGCAGTGGGCGGTAGCTTTGAGAGCGCCCGCAGCGCCGCGGCAGCCATCGAGCATTTCCAGTCGGGCGCGCTGATCCACGACGACATCGCCGACAATGGACAGCTTCGTCGAGGCAAGCCCTGCATGCACCTTACCGAGGGCACGGGCCTTGCCATCAATTGTGGCGACCTGGCGCTCACCATGGTCACCAAGACGGTTCTCGATGACCCCACGCTGGAGTCCGACGTGAAGCTGCGCGTGCTCCACGAGCTTACCGAGATGATCGTCCGAACCATCGAGGGCCAAGCGCTCGACCTGGGCTGGGTCCGTGACAAGCGCTTTGATATCTCGGTTGATGACTACCTGGACATGGCGACGCACAAGACCGCGTATTACAGCGGAGCCACGCCGCTTGCCGCCGGAGCCATTATCGGCGGCGGCAGCGAAGAGCAGGTCGAGGCGCTACGCGCCTTTGGCCTGCACACCGGCCTTGCCTTTCAGATTCAGGACGACCTGCTCAACTTGGTCGGCACCAAAGAGGCCGCCAACAAGGACTTCCGCACCGACATCACCGAGGGTAAACGCACGCTCGTTGCCGTGCACGCCCTGTCTGATGAGCGCCATCACGACGAGGTCGAGGCAATCCTTTCCTCGGGCACCGAGGACCCTGCGCAGCTCGCACGCGCCGTGGAGATCTTCCAGCAGACCGGCTCCATCGAATATGCTCACGCCTACGCGCTGGACCTGACCGCAAAAGCCAAGGCTGCCATCGAGAACGTTGAGCTTGACCCGCATGCGCGCGAGCTCTTCCTCTCAATGGCAGATTTCTTTGTGGAGCGTCTTAACTAGCGGGGGTCATAAAACCTGTGGGCAGCGAGTTTGGGTACAAGTTGCTACACTATTGAGTGCATGTTTATAAATTGTCTCGCGTTGTCTATCCGACACACGCTCAAAATAGTACGAATGGTACGCCGAAAGGGGTTCGTTCATGGAACCTATTACCACGGGCATGCAGGGAGCAGCCGTCGAGGACGTCCAGTCCCGCCTTCTGCAGCTCGGCTATACAATCGATGACGCCGAGGTTGTCGACAAGCGCTTTGGCACCACCACCGAGCAGGCCGTCAGCACCTTCAGGCTCGACAGCGGCCTTGCTGCCGGTCATGCCGTCGATATCCCCTGTTGGAGCGCCCTGGTCGACGCCTCGTATAAGCTGGGCGACCGCACTCTGTATCTGCGCATGCCCAATTTCCATGGCGCCGATGTGCAGGCCCTGCAGCGCGCTCTCAACGTTTTGGGCTTTGCCTGTGGCGAAGACGACGGCTACTTTGGTCCGCATACCGAGGCCGCCCTGCAGCAGTTCCAGGAAAATGTCGGCCTGTTTGCCGATGGCATGGCCTTCCAGGACACCTACGCCTACATCAACCGCCTGCACCATGTGTGGGAGGGCAAGCCCTCGGTCACCGAAGCCGAGTCCCGCATCGGTTTTGCTCGCGCCGCCAACGTGCTCGAGCGCTTCCAGATCGCCGTTATCGGTGAGGACCCCATCGCACGCAGCGTTGCTTCGCGCATGTGGAACATCGCCACGGCAACGACCGACAACAGCGGCATGATGCTCTGCGACTCCGAGGTCCCAACCGACGTTGACCTGGTGCTCGAGATCGCAAGCGACGAGCTGCCCGCCGACGCCGCGCCACGCGCCACGATTGCCCTCGCCGAGTGCCACAACCTGGCCCAGCGCATCCGCACCGCCAATGTCGCCGCGCAGCAGAAGCCGGCTCGCATTCGCATTGAGCTCACGGGCATGACGCGCTACAACGGCACCTTCACGGCCAGCGACGCGCAGACGCTCGCCGTACGCCTACTCGACGGCGTTTGCGATGCCCTCGCAGATTAGGTAAACTAGACGAGTTGCTTTTGGGCAACACCACACATTGGGACGTAGTTCAACGGTAGAACTCCGGTTTTTGGTGCCGGCTGTTGGGGGGTCGAATCCCTCCGTCCCAGCCATTAAAACTGAGCGCCCTAAGCCCATAACGGCCCAGGGCGCTTTCTTGTGGGCAAGCGGAGAGATTCGAACCCGCAAGGGTGCGGAGCTGAGGAAACGCGAAGCGTTTTCTAGCGCAGCACGCAAGGAGCGAAGCGACACAGCGGGGCGCGGCCGCCGACCAGGCGGACGCGGAATCCCTCCGTCCCACACCAGCCAAGAGCCCCTCACGTCAAGCAAATCGAGCCAACGCCG
>URTP01000057.1 GCA_900550835.1 uncultured Collinsella sp.
CCCAGGCTGCCCCTGCCTATGCGCCGTATTGCATTGCTATCGTTCGCGAGTGGGCGAGCGATGCCGCGGCTGCTGACGACCTGCGCGAGATTTGCGAGTCGGTCCAGGACGCATGCGGCCTGCGCCATGTGTTTGGCGGGCTGCCTGCCGCCGACTTGCTGCGACTCGATGTGTTCCCGTGCGTGGACGAGGCCATTCTGAGTGACTTGCTCACCTCGCTGGCACAGGGTGCCGATCGTGTTGACGAGGCCCGTCGGGTTGCCTCGGCCCGTCGCGATCTGTGCTGGTACGACGATGTTGCCTGCTATTACCAGGTTCTTTTGGCGCTGGCCGATATGGCGGCCTTTAAGCGCGACCATGCGGGCGGATTCCATATTGCCCAGGCGGCCGAGGTGTGGGAGGCCTACACCATGGATTGGTGGCGCATGGATGCGGCCTATCGTGCGCTGCGCCAGGCCAATGAGTGCTGCAAGTTGCGTGGCGTCGATCTGCTGGAGGACCCCGAGCGCCGCGCCGTCGAATGGGCCGAGAACAACTACGTTAACTGGTATCTGTCCGAGAGCAACGCGTGCTGGGCCAATGCCGCCCAGGCGCAGTGGCGCGATGCCGGCTATGTTGAGGGCGTCGCTCGCCAAGACCTGTTCTTTTGGGAGACGCTGCCCACGTATGTTGGCAGCGCCAAGGCCAAAGTCGTTCTGATTAGCGATGCGCTGCGCTACGAAGTAGCGCAGGACGTGGCCGCCGCATTGGAGCGCGAACGCGGCGGCGAGGTGCGTATGGGCAGCGTGCAGGCGATGTTCCCCTCTATTACCGAGATGGGCATGCCGGCGCTGTTGCCGCATCAGGCCATGACGCTCAATATGGAAACGGGCGCCGTGCTGCTCGACGGTATGCCGACGGGCACTACGGTTGAGCGCCAGGCGGTGCTGCAGAAGGCCGCGCCTTCGGGTCGTGCCTTGAGCGCTGCGGCGTATTTGGATATGCCTGCCGCCGACCGCAAGGAGCTGCTCAAGTCCAGCGAGATCGTGTACCTGTATCACAACAAGATCGACGCGACGGGGGAGAAGCTCGCCACCGAAAGTGACGTGTTTGACGCGTGTGCCGAGAGCGTGGACGAGCTGGTCTCGATTGCCAAGCGCGTGTGCACCGACGCGCCGAGCGCCCGCGTGACGATTACATCCGATCATGGCTTTTTGTATACGGCCAACGAGCTGCCGGAATGCCTGTTCCTGGGTAAGAACGATCTGCCGGACGACCCGGTGCTGTTTGGCAAGCGCCATGCGGTGGTCGCTCAGGGCGATGCCTTGGCCGATATTGCCAACGGTGCGGGTGGCGGCCCGTATTTGGCCATGAACATGGACCATGTGGTGCCGGGCGGCGGTTATGTTGGCTTGGCCCCGCGCGGAATCGTGCACTACAAGCGACCCGGCGGTACCAAGCGCTACGTGCATGGCGGCGTGAGCCTGCAGGAGCTCGTGGTGCCGGTGATCGGGTATCGCCGCCTGAGCGCCTCCTCAAAGGAATTTGTCGACACGCAGACGGCGCAGCTGCGCGTGCTCAACGAGAGTCGCCGCGTTACCAACTCGCTGTTTGGCATTAAGCTGCTGCAGGACGAGGCCGCTGTGGGCAAGGTGCTGCCGTGCGAGTACGAGCTGGTGTTTACCGACGAGACCGGCAACGAAGTGAGCGACGTGGTTCGCGTGCATGCGGACATGACCTCGCCCAACCCGCAAGACCGTGTGGTCGAGGCCCGCTTTACGCTTAAGACAGGCGTGTCATTTGGATCCGGTTCGTCCCATTTGCTGGTTTGTCGCGATGCCCAGTCGGGCAAGATCGTTTGGCGCGAGACGTACACCATTGCCGTTTCGTTTGCCCCCGTTGCTGACTTTGGTTTTTAGGAGTGTGCCCTATGTTTGATAGCCATGACGACGATCTGTGGGAAGTCCCCTCGATTGATGTGGATGTGCCTGCGGAGGCTGCGGTGCCTGAGGCCGCGCTCGTGAAGGCCCCGGAGGTCGAGACCGCTGCGCCTGCCCCGGAGACGGCGACTGCTGCCGCGCCCGCTGAGGTCGAGGTGCCCGCCGAGGACGAGCCCTCGACCGATGGCTATGCCCAGGCCGTGGCCGACGCTCCCGAGGATGACGGTTACGACATGGATGGACTGGACGGTAAGCTGCTCGAGCACTTTGGCGGCAAGATCGTGCGCAAGGACCTCACGGCCCTTATGAAGCGTGGCGCCAACGTGCCCACCTTTGTGCTGGAGTACCTGCTGGGCATGTACTGCTCAACCGATGACGAGGATGCCGTGGCAGAGGGCCTGGAGCGCATCCGCAAGATCCTCACCGATAACTACGTGCGTCCCGACGAGTCCGAGCGCATCAAGTCCAAGATTCGCGAGCTGGGTCGCTTTACCATTATCGATAAGGTGACGGCCAAGCTCGACGAATACAAAGACATCTACGTGGCGTCGTTTGCCAATCTGACCATTGAGCCGTTTGTGATGCCGGCCGAGTACGTGCGCGACTATTCCAAGATTCTCCAGGGCGGCATTTGGTGCATCATGAGCATCGAGTATCGTCATCCCATGGAAGAGGAAGACGAGTTTGGCATGGAGGTCTTTGGCGACGATGCGCCGCGCCGTTCCAAGGCCAAGCGCAAAAAGCGCGGACCCGAGGACTCTCCGTTTAGCGTGGCGTCGCTCACGCCCATCCAGATGCCCAACCTGGACCTGGAGGCCATGATCGACGAGCGCCAGTATTTCTCGCGCGACGAGTGGCTCAACATGCTGCTGCGCTCTGCCGGCTATGAGCCCAGCGAGCTTTCGGAGAAGGAGCGCCTGCACTTTATCGAGCGCATGGTGCCGCTGATCGAGCGCAATTACAATCTGTGCGAGTTGGGTCCCCGTGGCACCGGCAAGAGCCATATCTACAAAGAGGTCTCGCCCTATGCCATCTTGCTTTCGGGCGGCCAGACCACCACGGCCAACTTGTTCGGCCGCATGAACTCCATGCGCGCCGATCGCGTGGGCTTGGTGGGTCACTGGGACTGCGTGACGTTCGACGAGGTCGCCGGCATGCGCTTTAAGGACACCAATGCCGTGCAGATCATGAAGGACTATATGGCGAGTGGCAGCTATGCGCGTGGCCGCGACCAGATCAATGCCGATGCCTCCATGGTCTTTGAGGGCAACATCAACGACACCGTGCAAAATGTCCTAAAGACCACGCACCTGTTTGATCCGTTCCCGCCGGAGTTTAACAACGATTCGGCCTTCTTCGACCGTATCCACTATTACCTGCCGGGCTGGGAGATTCCCAAGATGCGCTCGAGCCTGCTGACCGGGCATTACGGCTTGATCACCGACTGCCTGTCGGAGTTTTGCAAGGAGATGCGCCGCAAGGACTTTACGCATCATATCGACCGTTATTTCCGCTTTAACAGCGACTTTAACAAGCGCGACGAAATCGCCGTGCGCAAGACCTTTAGCGGCCTGGCCAAGCTGCTGTTCCCCGACGAGGCCATGGACAAGGACGACGTGCGCTGGCTGCTGGACTACGCCATCGAGGGCCGTCGCCGCGTAAAGGAGCAGCTCAAGATTATGGCGGGCGTCGAGTTTATCGACGTCAACCTGGGTTACATGGATGCCGACAACCCGCAGGACGTGCATGTGGTGCGCGTGCCCGAGCAGAGCGAGGACACGCTGATTCCCGACGGGCCGCTGCTGTCCGGTCACGTGTTTGGCGTGGGCAGGTCGCAGGGCGGCGAGGTTGCCGTGTACAAGCTGGAGAACAAGGCCGTTGCCGGCGAGTGCAAGTTTAAGCACGAGGGCGTGGCCTTTAACAAGCCGGTGCGCGATACGCTGGAGGCCGCGTTCGACAACTTTGTGAACCTGGCGAACCGTGTGGCGCCGGGCATGCACATTGGTTCAAAGGACTACCTGCTGTTCTATAACGACCTGCAGAGCAAGGGTCTGTCCGAAGAAGTCTCGCTTGCCGAGTTTGTGGGCCTGTGCTCCGCGGCGTGCAACCGCCCGGTCATGTCCGCGCTGGCGGTTCCGGGAATCTTGCGCATGTCGGGATCTATGGATGAGATCCGCGGGCTCGAGGACATCATGCGCGTGGCCAAAAACGCCGGCGCCAAGCGCGTGATATTGCCGCTGAGCGCCATCGCGGGCCTGCAGAGCGTTTCCTCCGAGATTATCTCGGGGTTGAGCCCGGTGTTCTACATGGATGGCGACCCGGTCGATGCCGCGAAGAAGGCGTTGGATCTATAGGGATGCGAGCGTGCGGGCTTGCGTGCGCGAGGCGTTTGATGCGCACATGAGCCCGCGAGCATGGTGGCGCGCTGCGCGTGAGGAGGCCTTGCCATGGCGGAAGAACGTTCTGTTGGCGAGCTGCTCGATAAGCTGTTTGGCTTTGAGTCGGTAGCCAAGCGTCAGACGGCGCTTGAGCAGTACGATCGCGGGGAGTTATTGCGCAAGGCGCGCTCCCGCGAGCTGCTGGCCGTGATCGGGGGCGTCGAGGCTGCCGAGCGTGCTGCGCGTGAGTCTGCCGTGCGGGCCGTTGACGGGTATGTACGCCGCGTTGAATTTGATTCTCTTGCGCGCGCTCGCAAGCAGGTAGGCGTTGTGGGCCCGTTGCAGATGGAGCGGCGCTATGCTGCCTTTTTGCGTATGGAGGACAAGGCCGAGCTGTTGGCCCGCTTGGAGCAGACGCTTGCGTTTATCGAGGTAAAGCTGCGTGCCAATACGGCGGACAGGGTTCGTGCGGCATACGATGCTGCGGGGGCTTTGGTGTTGCAGGGCGCGGCGCGTCTGAGTGACGTGCGCGTTGTGGATGCCGCACCCTTGGATGCCAATCTGCTATGCACGCAGTTGGAGCAGCTGCGTTGTGCCGCCGACGCAACGGACCTTGCCGGCATGATCACGGCGACGTTTGAGTCCGAGCTGAGTGCGACCGGCCCGCAGGGTGTTGACGCGTTTGCGAGCGATGTGGCTGGCGATGTGGCGCTGGAGCGCGAGCTTACGAATGTGCGCGGTGCTGCGCAGCGAGCGCGTTTGGCAGCCCAAGCGTATCGGACCGAACGCGCTGCCCGCGTTGCAGGGAGCACGGTGGAGCCGGTATCGTTGCCGGTGTCTGCTTGCGTTGCGTGCGAGACGGGGTGCGATGCTGGGGAGCTTTCCGAGTTGCTCGCTCAGGTAAAGAAGTCGTTTGAGACCTATAGGCGCGTTGTTGCCGACGGTGGGTTGTTCCGTGCCTTTGGCGCTGGTTCGCTGCACGGGATTTGCCGCGGCAGTAGTTATTTCGACTACGATGATCGGTTTGACGAAGACGTGTTGGTGGGTGAGTACGATGGTGTTACCAGGCATAATGTTCGGCGCGAGGTTGCGATTCCCGAGCTTGTGGACGAGGCTTCGGCCGACGGCGGCGACTCTCTCGAAGTTGCCGTGGCGCGCATGCGCGAGTTTAACGGACGGCGCTATGATGGAGTGCTGGACGAGGATCCTGCGCGCCATGTGAATGCGTTTTGGTATGGACTCAAAAAGCTCAGCCAGTATTGCGAGGCCGCTGTGCGTGTGGATGAGCGCGCTTGGGATTGCTTTATCGATAAGGTTCAGTTTGCCTATGACGAGCCCGCGGGGCGCTTGGCCACGCAGATGGACGACAAACAGGTTGCGGCTTTCGTTGCAGCCGTGAATGTGCTCGGCGCTGCTGAGTAGGGGCCTGATCCGGTAGGGGGTTTCACCATGAAGATCGATGTTGATGTTGACCAGCTGCGCGAGAGTTTACTCGACCGTGCGGGGAATGCAGCCGGCGTGGGCTTTCCAGTCGCTATGCTCGACGTAATGGATATCGAGGACGAGTCGCCCCAAGAGCTCCTAGCCCGAGCCGAACGCGAAGGCCTCGACCTCCGCGATTTTGCCGTTGACGATGACTAGGAATGTGACAAGGGTAGCTAATTTGGGACGGGCGTCTGCACCCACAGCTGCTCAAAATGCACGATAAGCCGTCGCAATGGAGTCTAATGAGTTCGCGACAGTTCTATTTTGACTGCACGCTGGCTAAGTGAGTAGGCTTTATTGCAAATCCTGAGCACACGACAAATTCGCTTCAACAAACCCGCAGGTCACAGAGTTGTGCTTTGGTGACGTGGTCGGCGATTCGGCAAAAGTCTACTCACTTAGTTTTGCGAGACGCAAATTGCCCGCAATGTAGCTAATTTGGGACGGGGGTCTTTTAGCTACCTGTACCTCCCCTAGAGGCTAGGTAGGAATTGCGGCAACGTTACGCATAAAAAATGCCGGGGGGATCCCCCGGCCCTTGACTGCCCTCCATAAAGGAACGCAATCCATTTATACCATGGTTGCGATAAGAACGGCTGGCTCACTCGATTCTCTTTTTCCTCAGCTTCTTGACGAAGTTCTTTTTGAATGGGGCAATCGAGCCGAAGAATTCCGTGTCTGTTTTGGTCGCTGTCCCATTCTGGAATTTAAGGAGCGTGAGCTCAATTCCGCAAATATAGTCGGCGACCTGGGAGAGTCGGTATGTCTTGGGCGAAGCGTCGCGATATACCGTGGCCTTTTGGGAAATGGCCTTCTCGATAGCACCATGAAGTGCTCGCGTTACAACGCTTTGGCCTCCGTCGTAGTAGATCTTAACGTGGTCAAAGCTCTGTATATACGCCAAGTGATCTCTGAGAAATATTGTTACGTCGCGCTCGATCTTTGCGGAGAGCTTTTGCGGTTCGTAAAGGCCCTGTTTCTTATCGTAGATGAAGGGCTGATAGGTGATGGGGGAGCGGTCTACAAACTGGCGGAATAGGCTGAGCTGTTTCTTTCTGTTGCGAATGTTGACCCATTGATAATCATCGTGACCAGTGAGAAGAGGCCCAAAATGAAATGGCATAATATCGAGCTCGCAGTCTTTAACGTTGCGCTCGTATGCGGCGATATTTGCATTTAGCTCTATTGCCTGCTCATGAAAAACAAGGGTAACGATGTAGTAGCGAGATACGGGACCCGCGTCACCAGATTCGTCGATAAAGATCGACAGTTCCGTCATGAGGTGACCTCCAATTACGCAAAAAAAATGCCGGGGGGAAGCCCCCGGCTCTTGGAGGTCCCTCTATTCGAGGGGACCAACCGTGTGATACCACGAGACGAGGAGTCTATTCAAGTAGAAATTATAATAAGCAAACACATGTTCGTCAATCTACCTGCGGGTATAGGAATACAAGGAGGGGCTGGGGTAGCTGTGCCTCTGGCCCCTACGACGCCAGCGTGGCGATGACGGCTTCGTCGCCAGCGTATATAAGGGTGTTGCCGTCGGGGATGATCGTTTGGCCGTCGCGCTTGAGCATCACGACGATAAAGGGGTGCTTGCCTTGCGGCACGTCGCGCAGGCGCTGGCCGGCCAGGCGACCGTGGGGCGTTACGGTGACCTCGCGCAGCGTAACCTCGGCACGCTCCTCAAACGTCGGCGCGGCCATAACCAGAAGGTCGCCTTCTTCGATCATGGTATCCCCGTTGGGCAGCACCGGGTGCGCGCCGTCGCGCAGTACCAGGACCACGAGCATGTCCGTGACGCTGCCAATGTCCGCGAGTGAGCGCCCGGCAAACGGATGGCCCGCGCCCACCTTGAGCTTGACGAACGACATGCCGTCCTCGTCGCGGTAGTCGTTAAACGTGCGGCGCACGTCGCCTTCTGCATCGATCATATCGAGTTTCTTCGCCACCGCCGGCAGCAGCGAGCCCTGCACCACAATGCTCGACACAGCAATCACAAACACCAGGTCAAATGGGTCATGTCCACCGGGAACACCGGCCACTACGGCAAAGAGGCTAAATACGACCGAAGCCGCGCCGCGCAGACCCGCCCAGCTTACGAGTGCGACCTGGCGAGGGTTGGTCCTAAACGGCGCCAACAGCAGGCCGACGGCGATGGGGCGGCTCACAAAGAGCATAAACGCCATGAACGCCAGGCCCGGTAGCAGCATCTGCGGCAGGCGAGCGGGTGTCACGAGCAGACCAAGCAAGAAGAAGATAGTCATCTCGGCCATTTCGGTGAGGGTGTCAAAGAAGTGGGCCATCTCGACCTTGCCGGTGATATCGCTCGCGCCTAGCACGATGCCGGCCAGGTATACGGCCAAAAAGCCGTTGCCACCCAGATAGCTCGGCAGTGCGTAGGCGACGATCGCCACGGCGAACAAAAAGATAGTCTGCGCCCCCTCGGCCGTTGCGTGTGCGCGCTCAATCAGACGGCTGGATGTCCAGCCGATGGCAAGGCCCAGCCCCACGCCCAGGATGATCTGCTTGGCCAGCAGCACGGGAATGTCGATATTGCCGCCCGCCGCAAGGGTCGCGAGCACCGCGGTGAGCATGTAGGCGACGGGGTCGTTAGAGCCCGATTCGACCTCGAGCAGCGAGTCGGTGCCGCCCTTTAGCGACAGGTTGTGCTCGCGCAGCACGCTAAAGACGCTCGCCGCGTCGGTCGACGCCACGACCGAGCCCAGTAGCAGGCCGCCGATCCAGTCGAAGCCCAGTACAAAGTGCGCAAACGCACCCGTAATGCCAGCAGTGATGACGACACCGAGCGTGCTCAGCAGCACCGCAGGCGCGGCGACAGGTTTGGCACGGTCGATGTTGGTGTTAAAGCCGCCGTAGAACATGATGAACAGCAGCGCCGTGCTGCAGACGGTTTCGGTAAGCGCATAGTCGCTAAAGTCGATGTGCGCCGGGCCGTTGACGCCCAGCAGCATGCCGAGCGCGATAAAGATGAGCAGGGTGGGGAAGGGGAGCTTTTTGCCGACGGGTTTGATGGTCAGGCACAGAATAATGACGAGCCCGATAAAGAGAAGTATCTGGTTCATGGATGGTGTCCGCTCCTGGGTGGTTTGCGTGGCACGGTCAGTTGTCTGCGGTTATTTGTACCCAAAGATGGTGGGTTTATGGGGGCGGATTGCGGGCGTGCGCATTTTCGACACGAGGCTGCGATGCGAGCGTCGCTGGTCGGGGCGCTGGGCCAGACGGCGTGGCGTGGGCGGCGCGGGTTGGCAGGCGTGCGCTGGCGACCGTTGACTGTATGCAACCCTTCCCAGCTTTATTGCAACGGAGTACAATGGATAACGTTTAAGTTCAACTTGAAGTTTTAGTTGCGGCTCCGGGCTTCGGCCGCAATGTAAAGAGAGGCGTTCCATGGCGATCTATGTGACATCCGATGCTCACGGGCACGTGCGTGCGCTTGACGAGGCCCTGTCCAAGATTTCGCTGGCGTCCGACGATATGCTGTACGTGCTGGGTGACATGATCGATCGCGGGCCCGATCCGGTTGGCGTTATTAAGCTCGTGCGCTCGCTACCCAACGCTCGCGTGCTCAAGGGCAATCACGAGCAGATCATGCTCGATGCCATCATTGGCCAGGATCCGCTCGATGCCGAGACCTGGGATATCAACGGCGGTTGGACTACCCGTCAGCAGCTCAACGATATGGAATTTGAGGCTTACGAGGAGCTCGTGCGTTGGATTGCGACGCTGCCGCTCTACGCGGTGGCCGAGACTGACGAGCGCCCGTACCTGCTGGTACATGCCGGCATCCAGACCGAGGCGGCGCGGGCGTTTTTGCTTGAACATGGGGTTGATTGTACCGATGGTGCCGGAGCGGTTAGCGCCGATCGCGAGCTGCTACAGCAGATGCTTGCGGTGCAGTCGTCCGACGACTTGCTGTGGATTCGTCACGGCTACTGGGATGCGCCGACAGGGTTGCTTTCTGCCGAGGGCAAGGGCCCGGTCGTGGTGAGCGGCCACACACCCACGGTGTCGCTTGGGCGCTATTGCGAGGTCGGCGGCCTGGCGGGGCTCGATGAGGAGTCGGGCCGTGGGCAGATTGTGCGCCTGGGCGGCGAGGATACCGCTGGCGTGCCCGATCGCATTGACATCGACTGCGCCGCCGCCACTGGTTCCGAGTTCGGCCGCGTCGGCATCCTGCGCCTGGATGATGGTGCGGAGTTCTACGCAAATATCAAGCCTGGAGAATGATGGCGCAAGGGGTCGCTAATTTGGGACGGGCTTTTTTGACTGCTTTTGCCCTTCTGCCAACCAAATGATTTTTCTGGGACGGGGATTAAATAATCATTTGGCTGCCCGCTGGCTAAGTGAGGAGACTTTTTTGGAAATGCCGAGCAGCCGGCAAATTTGCCTCAACAAAACCGCAGGTCACTGACTTGTGTTTTGCCTGTGTGGTCAGGGATTCGGCAAAAGTCTACTCACTTAGTTTTGCGTGTCGCAAATCGTCCGCAACGAGACCCCAGCCGGGGTGATTCCATCGTTAATTCCGGTGACCGGGGGCAGCTAATTAGGCGCCGTATGGGTTACGGTCGCGTTCGATGCGCTGGCGTATGTGGGCGTACTCGATAATCAGCAGCGCCAGGAGTAGGGCCATGATGGCTAGGTAGCTCACCACAGCGCCCATCAGACCCAGCAGCTTAATCAAGATCACCGGCAGCACCACGCTTACGGCGAAGCAGATCAGGTAGATCTTGGTGACGTCTCCAGCGTGGCGCAGCACCGTGATAATGGCGTAGATAAAATCGATGGCCGCGGTTACGCCGCCGGCGACGACCATCAGCAGCGCCAGCGTACGGTAGCGTTCAAAGCTGAGGCCGTACATAAAGCTCATGAGGGGAATACCGGGACCTGCCATAAATGCGGCGCACACGCCGGTGATGACCACAATCAGTGCGATAACGGCAACAATAATCAGGTCAAAGCGGCGACGCTTGCGCGGATTCGCCCAAATGCTCGACAGACGCAGGAGCTGCGGTTTATAGATAAATCCAATGCTCAACAAAATGGCTTGCGCCGGAAAGAACAGGGCATTAAAGTACAGCTGATACTTGTAGGCCAGCGTGCCTTCCATCACAAACTTGGGCATGCTCTCGATGAGGTTGAACAGGAACAGCGCGCCAAAGAGCGGAGCGCACTGGACAAACAGGTGGCCAGCCTCGCGCAGACTCATGCGGCGCGATTTTTCGGTTTCGAGCAGGGCGAGCGGGGCGGTGACCAGCGCGAGCGAGGCAATCGCGGCGATGCCCATGGCCATGGCGGCGATGGGCATGCTGCGCGTGAGGAACAGTGCCACGCTAAAGACCGCGATGACGCCGACGGAGCGTAGCGTTTGGCTCATGCCGGCCAAATAGAGCTTGTCGGCCTGCTGCAGGCGGCCCTCGTACACGTCGGCGATGCCGTCGATCACCTTATACAGGTAGACGCCCAGGCCGATCGTGGCCATCTGCGCATCGTAGCCGCGGGCGCTGCTGTACATGAGGCCGCAGCCTAGGGCGAGCGCTCCGCAGAGCCAGCGGTTGAGCTGGTAGGAGGCGAAGGAGGTTTTTTCGTCGATGTCCGAGACCTGAAAGTTGCGCACGCCGTAGTTGCACGCGATCATGATGAGCGTGCCGGTGACAAAGGCGATGGAGAACTTGCCAGCCTCCTCGGCGCCTACGAGTTGCGTCGACACAATGGTGAGCAGCGGAAACGCCATACCCCATACGGCGGTACCCAGGGTATTCCAAAGGTAGTCGCGACGGGTGGCGTGATCTTCGTACTCGGCTTCTTGCGTGGAGAAGCCGCCGCCGTAGACAGGGCCCAGCAGGCGG
>URTP01000058.1 GCA_900550835.1 uncultured Collinsella sp.
CGGCTCGAGCGCCATCCCAAAATATGCTGCCCGAGCCGCGTTTAACGGTACGGCATGAATATTAGCGCTCGTAGATTAAGTTGCCCGCCAGGTAGGTGGCCTGAACCTTGGTGGCTTGCAGCTCTTGGGGGTCGATGGTGAGCGGGTTTTGGTCCAGGACTACCAGGTCGGCGTATTTGCCGGGCTCTAGGCTGCCGAGGTTTTGCTCGTCGCCCGCTGCGTACGCGCTGCCAAGCGTGTAGCTGCGCAGGGCCGTTGCCGCGTCGATACGCTCGCTCGGCAGCCAGCCGCCCTCGGGCCAGTGGCTGCGGGGATCTTGGCGTGTGATAGCCGTGTAGAGCACGTTCATGCTGGTAACGGCCGTGATGGGGCTGTCGGTACCGAAAGCTTGACGGATACCGCGCTGCTGATAAGTTGCGAACGGCCACATGATGCGGCTGCGTTCCAGGCCCAGGTCGCGCTCCGGGCCACCCGGGTCGAGCGTGATGTGGCAAGGCTGGCTCGAGGCAATGACGTTGAGCTTGCGCAGACGATCGATGTCCTGAGGCAGCAGATTCTCCAGGTGCTCAAGCGTATTGTGGCCGTGCTGGGGCAAGCCGTAGAGCTCTGCCGCCTCCTCAAAGATATCGAGTGCGGCATGGATGGCACCGTCGCCGATAACGTGGATGCGCACGGTATGGTCACGCTCGGCTGCCGCCAAAACCAACTTGCGCATACGCTCGACAGGGACCGTCAGGCGGCCCTGGTCGCCCGGGAAGCGCGGGTTGGTATAGGGCTCAGTGAGGTATGCGGTATGCTCGCTCGACACGCCGTCGAAGAACTGTTTAAAGCCTGGCGCCGAGAGCAGCGCGTTGTTCGCGTAGCGGGTCTGGAGTTCTTCCAAGCGCGACTGGTCATCCAGCAGCGTGGGAAACAGATGGGCGCGGATGCCCAGCTTGCCGGAGGCCTGCAGCTTGTCGTAAACATCGTCGCGAATAAAGTCGCAGCCCGGCATGGGCATGAGCGACATATCGCAGATTGAGGTGATGCCTTGCTCGGCCATACGCTTCATCTGGTCGGCGTAAGCGCTCGCGATGCGGTCCTCGGCCAGCCACTCCCGGCCGCGCGGCAGCAGCTGCATAGCAGCCGCCTCGTGGGCGATACCCGTAAGCTCGCCATTTGCATCTTTGTCGTAACTGCCACCCGCCGGAGGCTCGCTGTCGCGCGTAACGCCGAGTGCCTCGAGTGCGCGGCTGTTGAGCCACAGCGTGTGCCCGTCGCCCGAGTACATAACGCAGGGACGATCGGGAAATGCCGCATCGAGGGAGGCCTTGGTAGGGTGCTCGGGCGGATCCCAGCGGTAATCGCGCCAACCCTGGGTCACGACCCAGGCGTCATCTGGCAAGCCTTTGGAAAACTCGAGCGCATGCTGCACCAATGCTGCCTCGGACGCGCCCATATCCATGAGCATGTACGGCGAGGAGCCAACCGAAGTATGGAAGAAATGCAGGTGCGCATCGTGGAAACCGGGGCAGACAAACTGCTCGCCGTAGTCGATAACCGGCGTGGCGGCAGGCGCGGCGGCAATCACGTCATCGGGCGCACCGACTGCGACGATACGGTCGCCTGCGATGGCAATCGCCAGCTCGCGGACGGTATCAATGCCGTCTTGCGCGGTAAAGACGTTCTTGGAGCGGATAATCCGATCGATATGTTGCATGGGCATCCCCATCTCTGGCAGGAAATTCAACACCCCCGAGTGTACTCCCCCGCCCTTGTAACAAAACCCCAAGCGGCAAACGGCAACTTTACCAGCCCTAGCGGCAGGTGGCATACTGGAGAGAGCCTGTACGATTTTGCGATCAACCCAGCAAGGAGCAAATCGACCATGACGAAGACCAAGGCACAGCAGATTATGGCGGCGACCGAGGCTCGTGCGGCTGACGACGTCACCGCAGCCATCCAAGATATCGCCGCCGAGTTTGAACCCTACATCATCAAGCAGCGTCGGCACTTCCATAAGCACCCGGAGCTGAGCCTCGTCGAAGAGCGCACGACTTCTGACATCGCCAACCAGCTCGACGCCATGAATATCCCCTACGAGCGTCCCCTTAAGACGGGTCTGGTGGCGACCCTTCGCGGCACCGCGCACGACGCCTATCGCGAGGACGGCACGCCGCGCCGACGTATCCTGCTGCGCGCGGATATCGACGCCCTGCCCGTCACCGAGCAGACCGGCGAGGAGTTTGCCAGCGTCAACGAGGGCTGCATGCACGCCTGCGGCCACGCCTGCCACATCGCCATGATGCTCGGCACGCTGCAAATCCTGCGCCATATGACCGACGACATCCACGGCGAAGTCCGCATCGTCTTCCAACCCAGCGAGGAAAACGGCCAGGGCGCCAAGCTCATGATCGGCACGAGCGTGCTCGACGGCGTCGATGGCGCCTACGCCGCGCACATCTGGAGTGAGGTCGACGCCGGCACCGTGAGCTGCGAGCCCGGACCGCGCATGGCCAATACCGACTGGTTCCGCATCGACGTCCGCGGCACCTCGTGCCACGGTGCCATGCCCCAGCGCGGTCACGACGCCGTTATGGTTGCCGCCGAGATCGTCAACGCTCTGCAGACCATCGTTTCGCGCGAAATCAGTCCCTACGAGCCGGCCGTCATTACCGTCGGCGAGCTGCACGGCGGAACCGCGCGCAACGTTATCGCCGGCACGGCCTACCTCGCCGGCACGGTGCGCACCTACGGCGATTCGACCCACGAGGAAATGCCGGAGCTCATGCGCCGCATCGTGGAGCATACCGCGGCCGCCTTGGGCGCCGAGGCAGAGCTCACCGACTACACCATCGCCAATTACAAGGTCGAAAACGATGCCGCCTCGAGCGAGCGCTGCCGCCAGGCAGTAATCAAATGCTTGGGCCCCACCGGCCAAGGCCATTACCGCGGCACACTTTCGGGCGAGGATTTTTCGGAGTACCTGCGCCGTGTACCGGGCGTGCTCGCCTTTGTAGGTACGCGCAACCCCAAGATTGGTGCCACGTACGCCCAACATTCCTGCTTCTACAAGATCGACGAGACTGTGCTGGCAAAGGGCTCCATGGTGGCCGCCCAGTATGCCATCGACTTTTTGGCCGAGCCCACCCAAGAGGAGCTCGACGGCCCCGCGATCACCGCGGTCGCCGAAACCAACCCCGATTTGGCCGCCAAGTTGCGCTCTGCCAAGGCCACGTCCTCCGAGGCTCGCGATGCTATCCATGATGCCCGCACGGCGCGCCATGCCGCCATCAAGGGCATCCATGATGCACGTGCCGCTGCTCGCCGCGAGGAGAAGCACGACGAGTAGTCGATCCACGACCATCTCGCAGTCATAGCCGCATCGCGATATCAAAGCGGGGGCGGACGCTTCGTCAAGCGCTATTTCTACCGTTTCTACCCCGTCCCCAAATGGCAGGTGGCAGGGTTACTCGTCCTGCGGGTCCTCGTCGGAGCTTGGCGCGGGGTCGGGCTCAGGCGCAGGCTCGGGCTCCGGTTCCGACATGGGCGCGGGGTCGGGCTCAGGCACGGGCGCGGGCTCGGGCTCGGGCTCGGGCGCAGGCGCCGGCGCCGCAGCGGAATCGGATACGGGCGCTGCGTCGGTGCTAAAACCAGCCGGAGCAGACTTCTTCTCAAACGGCAGCACAAAGGTCAGGACGTCATCCTTATCCTCATCAGCCCATTCAGCTGCATAACGCGCTACCCAATAGCCAACGGCACGATGCTTGAGCATCTTGCCAAAGACCGTAAGGAATACCGTGACAAACGCCGTCAGCACCAAGAACAATACGAGCGTGATGCCACCGCCGGTAACAAGCGCCTCAATAGCCGAAGGACGGTAGTAGTAGCTATACATACCGACAGAGGCAATGGCGCCGAAGACGAGCGTCAGGATCCATGTGACAACGTTGGCGACCAGACCCGTCAAAAACTCGGGAAGGAACGAAGCGCAGAACAGCTTGGTCTTGTTGTGCTTAAACGCCGCCCAGACCTTGTCGAGCGAAAACGCGCTCTCGACACGACCGGTCACCGCAAAGTGCATCACGGCAATGTCGGCGAACATCTTAAAGAAGACCCCCAAGACCGCCGTGGCAATCATAGCCAGGACAAGCAGGCCAAGCGAGCCAAACAGCGCTGCCTCGAGTGCATAGGAGCCGTAATACGAATACGAGCCCGCGGCGCCAATTACCACGCTCTCCACCAGCGAAAGCACTACACCGATAACGGGAATGGCAGCGATAACCTCGAGCACGACCGAGATAACGCTCGAAAAGACTCCGAGGCCAAACGACGTGGAACGCATGAGTGGACGATCCATACCGCCATCAACCTTGAGCGACAGATCGCGACCCCACTCAATACCAAAGCCGGAACCACACACGCTCGCAATGCAAGCTGCCAAAAAGCCGATGGCAGCTGCAATGCCGCCAATAACGGGAATAAACAGCACGAGTACCGACACAACACAAATCAGCGCCGGTAAAAAGGCAATCTGGCACACGCGCTGCAGCACGCCCGGAGTCTTGGTCATATCCTCAAACGCCTGAGCCACACAGCCCTTGGACGCATTCGCCACGGGCGGTTGCGGAACAAACTGCTGGGGCTGAGGCTGTCCCTGGGGAGCGGGTCCAGCGGCACCGGCATTAGGAGCACCACACGCGCCGCAGAACTTGTCGTTATCGCCCATGGGGGCGCCACACTGCGAGCAGAACATAGAATCATCCCTTCGTATCTTGAGCGAATCACTTGGATCGCAAACGATGTCTTTGGCATCATTATCACCCAATGTGGGGACAAATACTCCAACATGACGCATTTGCAATGCGCAGGGTGCTATTCGATTGTTTGATGAGCTCGACCGCGTTAGTTCGTTCCGCGGAAACCCTTGCCGACGATCTCGGAGCTGTCGACAATCGTGATAAAGGCACCCGGATCGATCTCGCGCGCGTAGCGACGCAGTTGCACGGCCTCGCGACGACTCAGCACGCTCATAATCACCGTCACGCACTTGCCCGAGAAAGCACCGTAGCCGCGGCTGATAGTCGCCGTACGGTTGAGATGCTTGACGATAAACTCCTCGACCTTAAGGGGCTCGGAACAAATGACCGTGCAGACTTTGCGCAGGTGAATGCTCTCGATGGCCTTGTCGACCACAAGCGTCTTGGCAAACAGGCCGAGCACGCAGTACAGACCGACGCGCGGACCGTACAAGAAGGCCGCGATGGTCACGATGCCGATATCGACCAACAGCAGCGCACGACCGATCTCAAGCGTGGTGCGGCGTTTGAGAATCATGGCGAGGATGTCCGTGCCGCCCGTCGAGGCACCAATATCAAAGACGATGGCGCTGCCGAGCGCCGGCAGAATCACGGCAAAGCACAGGTCGAGCCACATATCGCCCGTCATCGAGACATCGGTCGGAATAAAGAGCTCAAACAGCGAAACATAGGCGGACAGCGCAAACGAGGCGAAGACGCTCCACAGGATTGCCTTGCGCTCCAAAAAGATAAAGCCCAGAACGACCAGGACCGCATTGATAATCCACATAAAAACGCCGACGGGCAGGGTCGGGAACAGCGTGGACAGAATGACCGACACGCCCGAGGTGCCGCCAAAAGCAAAGTGATTAGGGGTTTTAAACGCGACGATGGCAAAGGCCGTGAGGATCAGGCCCAAATTGAGCTCGGCAAAAAAGCGCGGAAAGCCCGGCTCCTGGCTGCGCTTGCGACCAGCGCGCTCGCCCCGCTCGATAACATCGCGATCGACCACGCGCTCCATCGGCACTACGGGAGGACGATGCACCTCCTCGGCAGCACGCGACGCCGCCTCTGCCGCAGCGGCCTCAATTGCCCATGCCTTGCTTTCTGTTTCGTGCTCGTCGGCCATTACGGCAACCCCTCGTTAACAATTTGGAAACAATGCGCCCATTAGAGTAACGCGGAACGTGGGGATTGCAACCCTTAGTTAGACGAGCGGTATGACTATATCGGGAGCGTACAAAAACGGCCGGCCACGCTTTTGCTTGCGCGGTCGGCCGTTTAATGTTTTCGCAGATAAAACCTGCCAAAACAAACCTGTCCCTTTTTGGAAGGTTATTCGTGCTGGCTGGTGCGGTGCTCGTACTCCTCGGGGGTGATGACATCCTCGATGCGCAGGTTGACGCCCGCCACCTCAAGGCCGGTCATCGCGGCAAGACGCTCGGTGACGCGCGCCTTAACGTCGTCAAAGATCGCAGGCGCATAGGCGCCGTACTCGATAATGACGGAAATGTTGACGACCACGCAGTTGTCATCGGTGACCTCGACCGTCACGCCCTTGGTCAGGTTCTCGGCACCAAACTGCTCCTGTACAAAGTGCATGAGGTTGCCCTTCATGCCCAAGACGTGCGGCACCTCGCGAGTGGCCATGGCGACGATCTTCTCGATCACGCCGTTGGAATAGGTCAGCGAGTCCTCGGACTCGTCAGCCTCCTCGTCATCCTCGTCTTCGGACTCGGCCTCGACAAGCGCCTCGTCCTCGAGCGTCACGCCTTCGGCCTCGGCGGTGACGGTCTCGTCTGCCTCGAGCTCGGTATCGGCCACATCGACCTTCGTATTAAAAGCCATGGTTCCTCCTTATGCCTGCCGCGGATGCGACAGTCGAATACATATTAGCGGCCGCTAAACAAA
This sequence comes from uncultured Collinsella sp., assembly GCA_900550835.1. Classification (GTDB taxonomy): domain Bacteria; phylum Actinomycetota; class Coriobacteriia; order Coriobacteriales; family Coriobacteriaceae; genus Collinsella. Next base: position 6,690 of record URTP01000058.1, read on the forward strand.
CGGCCGAAGAAGTTGACGATGCCGTTCTCGCCGTCGCGAATCTGGCCGATCACGGCGCCGATCAGCACAAAGAACGCAATGACGAGCGTATCCCACAGGCCGAGCGTGAGCACCAAAACGGCGAGGATAAAGCCAGCGACGGCACCAAGCGTGGTGTTGGGATGACGCACAGCATAGCTCCAGATGGCAGCGCCCGTACCCTTGATGAGACCCATAGCCTCGTCAAAATCCACGGCTGCCGCGTCTTGCAACTCGGTTGCCTCTGCTTTGGAATCAACAGGTTCGCTCGCCGGCGTGGCGCTCTGGTCAATCGTCAAGCGCGGCGTACGAGCGGTCTTATCTTGATTGGTATCACTCACCGGAAACCTCCACGGTCTGGACGGTAGTCTTGGACGGCAAAAAACGGACGCGCGTAGTCGTACCCGGCGTGCCGAGCATGGTGTCGCAAGCTTCCTCGATGCGCTGCCGCATCGCGGTAGCCAGAGATGCCACGTCCTTATCGTCAAGCGCGATAGCCTCGACCTTAAATCGGACGTGCGAATCGTCGGGGCCTTGGACGCGAGCCTCGACATGCTCGGCCATCACGCGGTCGTCGCGCTCGGCAGCAGCCCTGGCACACGAAGAAAGCGCCGCGAGCGTGACCTCGATATTGCGCTCCCCCGCCGGATGCACGCAGGACGGCTCGCGACGAGCAAACATCAGGCGGAAGAAGCTTACCAGTACGCCGATCGCCACAACTCCGCCGCATGCCGTCACGACGATGCGCGGCATGGGGTCGCGCATCAGCAACATAAAGCGATACGTATACGGCCCCCAAAACTGGCAGACAAGCGTACCCAGCGCCACGATGGTGGCGGCAAGATACACGATCGCTAGGGCTCGTTTAAGTACGCGCACGCGGCGCTCCCTTCAAATCTCGGCTCTCGAAATGCAAAACGGTTCGCATCATTATAAAAGAGCCGGGTCCGGTGCTCTACGCACGCGGATCCGGCTCATCTATTCCACGAGGCTTGCATGCTCGCTTCATTATGCCCAGATATGCACGGCTTAACCCGTGCGGGCGCTACTCCTCCTCGAGGGCAGCGATGACCTCGTCGGTCATGTCCATGGTGCTGTAAACATCCTGGACGTCGTCGAGCTCCTCAAGACGGTCGATGAGGCGCTGAACCTTCTTGGCGTCGGCGCCGGAGACCTCGGTCGGGGTGGTCGGGACCATGGTGGTCTCGGAGCCCTTGACCTGGACGCCCTGCTCCTCGAGCGCCTTGGAGACAGCCATGACCTCGTTGGCAGTGGTCCAGACGATCCACTCCTCGCCGGCGTCCTCGTAGTCTTCGCCACCGGCCTCGGCGATGGCCATCATGAACTCATCCTCGTCACCGGCAGCACCGTTGGCGATCATGGTCTCCTTCTTGGCGTTCTCATCCAGGATCTCCTTGGCGACGACGATCTGGCCCTTGCGCTCAAACTGGAAGGCGACGGAGCCGGAGGTGCCCAGGTTGCCACCAGCGTGAGAGAAGGCGGAACGGACATCAGCGGCAGTACGGTTGCGGTTGTCGGTCAGGCAGTCGACGTAGACGGCGACACCGGCGGGACCGTAGCCCTCGTACACGATGTTCTCGTAGACGGCGGCGTCGGCACCCGAACCAAAAGCCTTGTCGATAGCGGACTTGATCTTGTCCTTAGGCATGGACTGAGCCTTGGCCTTGGCAACGGCAGCGGCGAGGCTGGCGTTGTTCTCGGGCAGCGGGTCACCGCCGAGACGGGCAGCAACGGTGATGTTGCGACTGAGCTTGGAGAAGAGGGCGGAACGCTTGGCGTCCTGCGCGCCCTTACGATGCTTGGTTGTGGCCCACTTAGAGTGTCCGGACATACGTGTCTCCTATCGGTTTCGACCTAAAGCCCAGCGCAGATGCTCGGGCAATATAAACAAACGTCGTTATGATATACCTACTGGCCTGCGAGATAAACCCCAAAATGAAGGCGTCGTGATGATGCCACCCTTTGGTGCAAAGCAACCTGTCCCCTTTGCACCAAATTAGGACCAGAGGAGGTCGCTGCGGGTGATGGTGGCGCCGATGGCAAAGGGCATGCAGGCGATGACCGGATACAGGTAGCGCATGTAGGTCGAGCCGTTGCACGGACCAATCAGGCACACGGCGAGCACGCCCAACAGCGGCACCCAGATCGCCAGCGCACGCCATGAATGACGACGCAGCAGGTAGACCACCACGGCAATCATGATCCACACATAGGTGGCCGAGCTCATGGTGAGCGAAATAAACGGGATGCGCTGCACCGCCACACGGTACAGATTGATCAGGTGGTCGCACCAGCGCACCACGTTGCTGTCAACCGGATGGAAATCGAAGTACTTGAGGTTGTCGGGACGCGCCATGATCTCGGCACTACGCGCCGTGCTGTAGACCCAGGCATCGCGCGCGCTCGGATAAAAGTAGCCGTAATAGTTATTGATGAGCGCCGAGATATAGCACTCGGGATCCTTTTTGAACATCTGCGCCCAGACCTCAAAATAGGCCTTGATGCCCTCCTGCGAGGCATACTCGTTAAAGCAGTTCTTGACGGCATCCGACTTATCCGGGTTGTAACGGCGGCCCAGATTCTCGTACTTGAGCACCCGGTCGATCACGGCGCGCTCCTCATCGGTCACCAAGCCGTCGCAAGGAGCCTCCACGATGGCGCCGTCCTCCTTTACCGTGGGGTTGACGCCCGAGTTGAGGCCGTCGTGCTTTTGGACGAAACGAGCCGTCTGTTGGAACGGAATCGAGAGGATTTCGCGCTTGGAACCAGGCGTGATGTCGTGCGCCGGCATAAAGACCTTGGTGAAGTACATATTAGAGGCAAGGCAGAGTGCGAGCACCGCGAGGACGCCAACCCAGCGGAAGCGCGGCGTGGCGCATGAGACCGCGGTGCCCGTCTGCTTAGCCGCACGACGGGCGACATGTACATCCCATGCGCAAAACGCCGCCGCAATCACGCAGGCCGCCAACGGAAAGACCAGACCGCCATTGCGCAAAAACGTGGAACCCATGGCAGCCAGCGCAAGCAACAGCCAGTCGTGGCGCGCAAAGAGCACGGGCCTCTGTTCGCCCGCACGCTCGGCATTGGCATCACGACGGGGCAAGCCACATGCCACGAGCTTGACGGTCTGTACCAGCAGCACCAAAAACGCGTCGGCAAAGAGCACGTCTTTGGTGAGCAACGCCGCGTAGTTAGAGAACATCGGCATAAACGCAAAGAACAGCAGGATCGCACCGCGAACCGGCAGGCTCACGCCCAGTTTGCGCAGCGACGAAATGGAATAGGCCATGCAGGCAGCCGTGATGACAAATTGAGCGCAGGTATAGATGATGAGGCCCGCATTAGCGCTGTTGAACAGCGAAAGCCCCAGTTGAACGCACGAGCCGATAATGGCCGTGTGCACTACGGGATGATGCCCGTTGAGCAGCACGTTGGGGTTGAGTAGGCGCAGGTAGTCGCTCGTGCCGTTGGGATAGTTGAACCACTGGCGAATCTGCGCACCCGTATCTCCCATAAAAAGGCCGGGCAGCGAAGCGATGAGCGTGGGCGCCCAGGCGATCATAAGCACCAGGAAGGGCCCGGCAAAGGGATGGACCGAGAGCACGACGTGAGCCACACGCCATATGCGGCCAAAGTGCGCCTCGGAAAACGGGATGCGTCGGGAGCTCAGCCAATCCAGACACTCAAAAGCCAGATAGAAGGCCACGATCGCTAGGAGCATCCAGCCCGCGCCGCCAATCCAGGCGCAGATGATGCGGGCCTTGTCGCCAAGAACAATCTCGGCCGAGTCGGTGAGGTCGTAGCTGCGGCCGAACACCATGCAGATGGCGAAAAACAGCGACGGCAGAATGATCGATGGACGCCAGGTGTCGCCACGGCCAAAGAACACGTAGCGAAACGGCAGCGTGAGCAGGCAGGCAAGCGCAAGCAGCATGACCGCGTCGGTATGGCCGGCAAACGAGAGGAGCACCTCGTAGCACACGTACAGCATGCCCGAGGCTTTGGGGTCAATCGCCAAGACTGCGTTGCTCGACACCGGGGCGGGATCGATGGAAAACGCCGTGGTCGCCAACAGCGCGAGCAGAAATGCGATGAGCGTCTGCTTGGCGGGGTAGCGCTTAAACCAGACGATGCGGGCCGCGTCGCGCGCAGCCGTTGTGGAGAGATCGGAATCCTTCACAGTCCGAAAGCCTTTCTAGAAACCTATCAAACTCAGCAAAACCACCACAAAGGTGCCTGTGTCCCCTTTGTGGTGGTTAGGCGTCGAGGTAGATGCGCTGGGGACGGTTGCGGTGTCGGGCGAAGATGATGAGCGCCAGGCCGGCAATCACGAGCGGCAAACTCAGCAGCTGGCCCATGGTGATAACGCCTCCCAGCAGATAGCCCAGCTGGGCATCGGGCACGCGCACGAACTCAACGAGAAAGCGGACGACGCCGTACCCCATCACGAACACGCCCATAAACGTACCCTGGGGCAGCAGTGGCTTTTTGCGGCTGAGCACCTGCAAAAAACAGAAGAGCACGACGCCCTCAAGAAACGCCTCATAGAGCTGGGAGGGATGGCGCGGCATATCGCCCGCAGTGCCGCCAAAGACCACACCCCAAGGCAGATCGGTCGGCTTACCCCACAGCTCGCCGTTGACGAAATTGGCACAACGGCCCAGGCACAGGGCCAGCGGGGCGCCGATCACGGCAAGGTCGGCGATGGTCCAGGCGTCAAGCTTATACATGCGGCACACGATGATACCGCCCAAGATGCCGCCCACCAGGCCGCCGTGGAAGCTCATGCCGCCCTCGTTGGTGGCAAAGATCTCGAGCGGGTGGGTCCAATAGTAGCCATCGCCGTAAAAGACGACGTAAAACAGGCGCGCGCCGATGATGAGGCCAAAGACCGCGCCGACCA